>JAJXUS010000069.1:0-3193 GCA_021782675.1 Acidobacteriota bacterium | reverse complement strand
AAGAGGCGACACAGGCAGCGCCCAGCTCCGCCATCGAGGCCGCATGCAGCGGCCCTTCTTTTCCTGCAACTTTGTCTGCAATGCTGCGGGCAACCACCCTGCCCATGGTGGCGGAGGGCATACCCGTGCGAGGCGCCGTCGCGAAGATCGGAGTTCCCCTGGGGCTGGTGTAGGGACGCGAAATCGGATGCGGCGGCGCAAACGCGATCCCCGCGGCGAAGATGTTGCCATAGGTGGGGCACTGGTAGGTGCGCGGCCAGTCCGCCGCCTTCCATTGCTCATAGGGCTTTTGCGTGTAGTCGGCATCCACCTTCATGAATCCGTTGGGCGCGAACAGTTTTGCAGTGATCTCTGCCCCCGCACGATCGAAGGCCTGCAGGCCCACCCCGGCAAAGGGCGGCAGCAACATGGCCATGTCGAAGGTCAGTTCGTTCTCTTCGCCGGTCAGTGTCTCGTAGAAAATCCGCCCCTGCTCGACGCGGCGCACATGCGCGCGGGTAATTGACAGGATTTCGCGTTCCGCCAGAACCGACTCGGTAAAAATGTTGGTGGGCGTGATATATCCATTGCGGCGAATGAAGGCGCCCCCCATGCCGAAATCGCCCAGCTCATATTCATTCGTGAGGAAGATGACCTCCGCCTTGTCGCGCACCTTGTGACGGCGTAACTCAAATTCCAGGTTGACGACGTACTCGAACGCAGCTCCCTGGCAGGTGCACATTCCGTGTCCCGTCCCGACCACAAAACGGCAGTGCTCCCCCCGCTTCATCCGCTCAACCAACGCAAGGAATTCCCGGGCGGCTTCCGTCGCGTGATCGGGCGTGCACACTGAAACCGTGTGCTTGCCCGGCCCCAGACCTTCGGTGGCGGCAAAATTCAGTTTGGGGCCGGTTGCGTTAATTAGGTAATCGTAGGGAATAACGAGGCGCTCCACCCCATGTTCAGGAGTCGTCTTTTCCGCGACCACAAACGGCGACGCGCTCTCCGCGCTTCCTTCCGGATGAATCGCTACCGCGCGAGCCTGCTCGAAGCGAATGCCTGCTTTGCTGTACACCGGAGCCAGCGGAAATGTGACCTGCTCTTCTTGCATGAGCCCCAGTCCCAGCCAGATATTCGAGGGGACCCAGTTGTAGAAAGGCTGAGGAGAAACGACGATCACGTCGTGCGTGCGGTCCAGCCACGTCCGCAGATAGGATGCGGCCGTATGGCCGGCAATCCCCGCTCCTAGAACAACGACTCGCGCCATGTCGTTTCCCTCCGCATCTCTTCCGCCGCGGTGCCGGTCATGCCAAGCCAGGGCGATAGCCACGCATCCGTTGAAGGATTTTCTGCCAGCTAGTCTGAGAGTGTTTTTCCAGAACTGTCAAGGTCAGCCGGCACAGGCGGAGCATCATTCCGCGGCCAGGGACGCTTGGCGGGGCAAGCAAAGCCCTGCCGCTCACGGGAGGTGGGGATTGCGGTGCCGAGGTTTGAGCAGCGGGCTGCGACGGCCATTCCAAGCGGCGTCGACGGAGAATCGACACCCTCCAGGCCGTCTATCTCAGGAAGCCCCTAGGCCTCTGACCGCATGATTCTGTACCTGTACCGCCGGTCTCCTGACCGGCTGTAGTGCGGGTCTCCAGACCCGCACCTGGTACGAATTCATACGGTCGCTACACGAGTGTCCTGAGTCAGAAGTTCGCATCACAATCGCGTCGTCATCCTGATCTAAGTTGTCATCCTGAGCGTAGTTTGCCGCGTATTTTGCGGCAAACGGAGTCGAAGGACCTGCGGTTGTCTTTCCACGAATTCCTGACTCGCCGGGTGCCCAGGTCTCGCTTCTGAGACCTGGGCACCCAATCACGCGGTCGCGGTACTACCGGCTCACAAACGTCGTCTGCTTGTTGGTCTTGATGCTGAAGGCATCCGAGGGCTGCGAGCGGTTCATCTTGATGTTCGAGTACATGGCAACGCGATACTGCCCCGGGCCCTCGTCAAAAAGCTGCTTGAGGCTAACCCCGCGCTCCAGATCCATCCACAGCGTCACTTTGGGTATGTTGCGCTTTACCGCCGGGTCTTTGGGAATCATCTCCAGCTTTTCCGTGTTGACCCCGCTTACCATCTCTGGCCCATCATCGGTGATATCCCATTTTTCCGCCAGGTCCTTGCCGCTGGCGCCAAAGCCCAGCATGAACCAGCTTTCGTACTGGCTCAGCTTGCCCAGCGTCGTCACCTGGTTCAGCTTCTCTTCGTAGAGCTTCACCACGCCGCCCTGGCAGCACACAATCACCTTCGGCACCTTCTGCCCGTTCACGTCGTTGATGTGAACGCCCATCTGAAAGGCGCTGCCGCCGCGCTTGTAATACACCACGCCCTTCTGCACGTCCTTGTCGGGCACAGGATCGGTTTGAACGCTGTCAAATTCAAAATCCGCCGTCGCGGTATGGAAGTTGGCCGATGCCGCGTCCAGCTTCGCCAAAGTGGCCTTCAGGTTGCCGGCCGCAAACGCGGCCCGCGCCGGCAAAATCATCGCCGCCAGCAAAGCCGCCACAAAAAGCCTGTTCCAGCAAGGGCGCATTGAGTTTCCTTTTCTCTGGATTGGACGCGAAAGCATCGCGATCGATGCGGAATCCTGGTCCCCGCAATCAGCGGTGAGCCCACACCTGCCAGGCCACGTTGCCCTGGGCGTCGGTGACCGTCTTCCACCGCTCCACGAACACCGCGTCGCCGGTGACCGGCTCAATCGCTTTGCGCAGGGCTTCCTTCACGGCGCGGTCTGATGCGCCTGCGGGAATCTTCACATCGCTTGCTTCCACGGTGACCATCAGCCCGCGCGTTCCATAGCCGATTACCTGGATAGGATGCGCGAGGCCGCTGATCGGGGTCGGCTTGGCGCCAAAGTCCCAAAACTGCGGCGTGACAAAGATGAACAGCAGGATCAGCGTCACCATGATGTCGTAATGCACGCAGCCGCGCGGATATTCCCAATAAAAGTAGCTGAGCAGAATCTGCTTGAAGCCACGCTTCGGTTCCGAAACTGCGCCACTGGAGGTGAAAGATGCCATTACGACTCCCTCACTATTCTATCCAGTCCGCCCATATAAGGGCGCAGGGCCTCCGGAACCAGCACCGAGCCGTCCGCCTGCTGGTAGTTTTCCAGGATGGCCAGCCAGGTGCGTCCCACCGCCAGCCCGCTGCCATTGAGCGTGTGCAC
>JAJXUS010000068.1 GCA_021782675.1 Acidobacteriota bacterium | reverse complement strand
GAACGCTAGGGAATGCCAGCTCGGGATGGCCGAGGGCCGCGGCCAGGGCGCGCATCTGCTGCAGATCGAATTTGCGGCGCTGCGCTCCGCTCACCGGCGCGGCCAGTTCCAGTCCAAGAGTGTGCAAGCGGTCAATGGCCTGGGCGTAGGACATGCGTCGATTGTAGAGGGAGCGAATCGCACCTCTCCACCGAAGAACTGTTTATCCGTTGCAGCCAGCGGCTTTCCTGGCCGATGCAGTACCCTGAAAGAAGATGGATCAAGCCTCCCCAAATCGCATCTCCCGCCGCCGCTTTCTGGCGCTGGGCGGACTCAGTGCTGCCGCGCTGGTGACGTACTCCGCGGAATACGAGCGGCATCATCTGCAGATTACCCATCGCACCATCACGCTGGACCGGCTGGCGCCGCAGCTCGACGGCTTGCGCATCGTGCAGGCCTCGGACATCCACTTTGACCAGTACAGCGAGCCGGGCTATATCCGGGATGTGGTGTACCAGATCAACCAGCAGAAGCCGGACGTTGTGCTGCTCACGGGCGACTACATCAGCGAGGGGCCGATGCCGGCGGCTTTCGGGGCGAAGTCCAGCTACCCGTGCGCGGAGATTCTGTCGGGCATTGCGTGCAAAAGCCGATGGGGCGTTCTGGGCAATCATGATGCAAACGTGGATCCCACGATGGTGACGGATGCGTTGGAGATGCACGGCATTCCCATCCTGGCCAACAGACATATTCCGTATGAGCGGGACGGCGCGCGGCTATGGATCGCGGGCGTGAAGGACATTGGCATGCAGGACCCCGACCTGGACAAGGCGGCGCCGCGCGGGCTGCAGCAGCCGAAGGAGCCGGTGATTCTGCTGGCGCACGAGCCGGATTACGCCCCGCACGTGGTGAAGCATGGCGGCGTGGACCTGATGCTCTCGGGCCATACGCATGGCGGCCAGATTCGGCTGCCGTTTATTGGCGCGTTATACCTGCCCAAGCTGGGGCGCATGTTTCCGGAGGGGCTGTTTCCGCTGCAGAATGGCCTGCAGTTGTACGTGAATCGCGGGATCGGGACGGTGGGTGTGCCGTTCCGCTTCGATTGCCGGCCGGAGCTGACGGTAATGACGCTGCGCGGCAAAGAAGCATAGACATTTACAAAAGTTATCAAGGTATACGAATTTTCGACTATACATTGATAATGTTTGTAGAGTGCTCCTCCTAAACGAGTTTCTAAAGCATTTTTCTCGTTGGTATAAAGCGCAGGTGCACCTCCGAATGTCATCCAGCGTAGCGAAGGATCTCTATATTGCAGCAAAAAGCCAATATCCGGATTCTTCGCTTCGCTCAGAATGACGAACCATACTCTACAGCAACCGTGAAAATGCGATAAAGAGGCAGCGACTCCGTCCCACGGATTAAGCAACCCGCTGCAAATTCCGGAGCGCGACTTACTTCTTTTCTGCCGCCTCTACCAACTGCGCCACCTTGCCCTTCTGCAGCATGGTGTAGGCCTGCTGCAGCGTGAGGCCGTGCGGGGTGTGGACGTAGCCGCTGGTGATTTCGTCTTCCTGCTGGCTGATGCTTTTGAAGAACAGAATGTGGCCCTGAATGTGGACGTGGGTCTGGGTAATCTCCCACTCCCCGGGCGCGACCTGGGTGCGGATGATGTGAAAGGTGCCGCCGGACTGGATCTTGCCGAACAGACCCCAGCCAAACTCGACGGGCCGGATGAGCTTGCCGCTCAGGTCCTCCAGCCGCATCTGCTGCTTGTTAACGGTCATGGTGCCGGCCATGGCGGCGAACACGCGCGACGCATAGGTGGGCGGGTCAAAAGCCGGGTTGGGCTTGAAGCTGAGTTGAATGGTGCCGCCGCTGTCGCCGGTTTCGGTCCACAGAAAACCGTCCGGCAGCATCTTCATCAGCGCCAGAGCCTGGGCATCGTCATGCGCGCTGTTCTTGCGCTGCTGGGCGCGGACGGAAGGGTCGTCGATCACCTTCTGCATGCTGGCGTCATCCTGCTGCTGCTGCCGCGCATCCAGGGGATGGCCGTCGATCAGGATACGTTTGGCGAGCGTGCCGTCGTTTGTCTCGACCTTCAGCTTGACAACATTCTTGTCCGGCGATTTATAGGCGTCGCGGTACATCCACTTGACGTGATCGTTGTTGTTGGCCGCAATCTCATTATTGATGACCGTCTGCACGATCTTTTTGGCCGCCTGATTAGCGGGCGAGAGCGATGCGGCCGAGAGAGGAAGCGCTGCTGCAACGCCAGAGAAACAGAGAGCGGCGGCCGCGCGCAGCCACCTGCGAACGCGAGAGACGCGAAGGGTCGTACCACGAGAATTTCCAGGCGTCATAGAGTTAACCATACAGCCGCGAGCGATCACAGCTGCGTATAGACGCAAGATGCGAACCCCGGGCCTCGGGATGTGTCGGCCGCAAACAGCCGGTGTTCGATTGTAGATTCGCATGCGTTTTTTGCGGTGTGGCGCACATTTCACTGCGGCGATGCGAGAATCCTGCCGGCGGCGCAGCAGACAGCGGAACCGCGCGCAGGAAATCTGCATGACGCGCCGGCCAAAACACCCGGAGGAGGGACGCTTGAGCGGCGGGACCAGTTGCCGCCGATGCGTGCGAAACTGGATACGGCGGAGCGGCCCGCGACCAGCGGCTGCTCCTGGATCGGCATCGAAGCAACCATGAAGAGCAAAAAATTCCGCTGGTGGCATGGTGTGGCGTTTTATGCGGGGGTGCAGGCCGCGCAATGGGGGCTGCGCCTGGCGGTTCGCAAGCTGCGCGAGCAGCAAAGCAGCGAGCACCGGAGCAACGACCGGGAAGCCTACCTGGCGCAGCGGCTGCCCAGGTATGCGCCGCCGCCGGTGGCGTTTCCTATTGCGTGGAGCATCAACAGTGTCTCCACCATTGCGGGCGGGCTGTATGTGTTGAACCTGCCGAAGCGCACGCCGGGACGCGCACAGTTTCTGGCCTCGCAGGCAGCGGCGTGGGTCTTGTTCGCAGCATTCAGCACGGCATATTTTGAGCTGGAGTCGCCCATCAACGCGGCGGCCGTCACTGCCGCGTACACTGCGGCGACCACGGTCTCGTTGCATGCAGCCTGTGCAAAGATGCAGGACAAGCGCGCGGCCGCATCGCTGCTGACGACGCTGGCGTGGCTGCTGCTGGCCAATCCGCTGGGGCTGACGCAGGCCGCGTGGAACTACGATCCCTTCTGGAAGGCCGGGCCGTTTCTGGAGCCGCCGGCGGGCTGGGTGCGATGATCGCCCCCGTCTTGCGGCGGACATGCGGCCCGATTGTCCCTTGCGCAAACTGACGCTGGCGCCACTGGCGGCGGCCACGTACTTTATGGTGTCGGGCGGTCCGTATGGACTGGAAGACATCGTCGGGCAGGCGGGGTACGCGCGCGCACTCACCATGCTGCTGGTTGTTCCACTGCTGTGGAGCGTGCCGACCGCGCTGATGATTGGCGAGATGGCCAGCGCGCTGCCGGAAGAGGGCGGCTTTTACGTGTGGGTGCGGCGGGCTCTCGGTCCGTTCTGGGGCTTTGAAGAGGCCTGGCTGTCGCTGACGGCCAGCATCTTCGACATGGCCATCTACCCCGCGCTCACCATTGCGTATCTGCAGCAAATCGACCCATCCCTGGTGGCCGGCCGGCGCGCGTTTGCCGGGGAGCTGGGAATCGTGGCGGTCTGCGTGCTCTGGAATCTTCGCGGCGCGTACTCGGTAGGTGAGGGCTCGCTGTGGCTGCTGAATCTGCTGCTTCTGCCATTCGCCGGGCTGGCCGGGTTTGGGGTCTGGGGGATGGTCCGGTCGGGGGTGCATCCTGCAGCGATGGGGCGGCCCGTGCACGGAAGCCTGGAGGTGGCGCTGCTGTTTGTGCTGTGGAACACGATGGGATGGGACAACGCCTCCACGATTGCGCAAGAGGTGCGCGACGCGCGGCGGAGTTACATTCGCGCGATGCTGGCCTCAGTGGCGCTGGTGGTCGCGAGTTACATGCTCCCGGTGGCCATCGTATGGCTGGCGGGGATTCCTGCGAATGCGTTTGTTACGGGAGCGTGGGTGGAGGCTGCGCGGACCCTGGCGATGCACACGGCGGGCGCCGGTGTTGCATCAGCGGCGGCACTGTCGGTAGTGGCGGGCGGCGCGCTGACGGGAGTGGCTATGTTCAACGCGCTGACACTTTCCTACGCGCGACTGCCGGCGGCGATGGCGCGCGATGGCCTGGCGCCCCGCGAGCTGCAGCGTCACATGCGGAACGGCGTTCCGTGGGCGGCGGTGCTGGTGTGCGCTGCCGCGTGGACGCTTGTGCTGCAGCTCACGCTCAATCGCCTGCTGGAGATGGACATTATGCTGTATGGCCTGAGCCTGGTGCTGGAGTTTGCCGCGCTGGCGATGCTGCGTGTGCGGGAGCCGCATCTGCCGCGGGAATTTCGCATTCCCGGCGGGACCGGGGCGACGGTTGCCATCGGCGTACCGCCCACGCTGCTGATCGTGTTTGCGATCTGGAAGGCACGCCACGACATGGTGACGCCGCACGTGCCGGCGGTGGCGGCGGGCACACTGCTTGCGCTGGCCGGGCCGGTCGTGTACGCCGTGCTTCGCTCGCGGGTGCGGCAGCCGGTGGCGAGCGAGCCGTAGGCGGATGCGACCGGCGCAGAGCTTGGGAGAGGGCGGAAGCAGAGGCCGTGGCAGGCAAATTCTTGTGCAAAGATTTTCAGAGACCGGCCAGCCTTCACCACCCGCGGTGCAGTTTCGCGATGAAAGAAAAGGCATACAGGAAAGCTGCTGCCGGGCGCGCCGGAATGTGCTAGTATCGGCTTCGCTATCCACCAGCCGGCACACGGCCCGTAAAAAATTCTCCCCGGATTTTCGGTCGAACTTTTCGAGTGAAGGCGGCGGCGGTCATGGCATTGCGGTAGTCTTTTTGGATACGTCGTCTCGCAGCGAGCGGCGGCCATCTTCTGGCCATAAGAGCGTTTTCCGGAGCAAGGGTGTCCGTGACCTTTAGGAACTTGACCGGCGCGCCCGTAACGTTGAAAGTGAAAAAAGCATGTCGTCCTTTGCACCAGCTTCTTCCTCTTTAAATCCGTGGCTTCGCATTCTTACGGCCATTGAGAAGAAGATCAACCACCAGTCGTTCGATACCTGGTTCAAGCCCACGCGCTTCAGCCGCATCGACGGCCGCGTTCTGGTGGTCAGCGTACCGACGCGCGAGTTCGAGCACATTGGCGAGCGCTACAACGATGTGATTCTGGAAGCGGTCGATCAACTGAACGTGGACGTGGACGAGGTGCTGTTTGAAGCGGTGCAGCAGGAAGCGCCGCCGCCGCGGGTGCGGCAGGATGGCGGGTTTGGACCGCAGTCCGCGCGGACGCCTATGCCGGGGCGCAGCCGGCTGCCCAACGGCGCCACCGGCCAGCAGGGCCGCTTTGACTGGGACACGGCGGCGCAGCTCAATCCGCGGTATACCTTCGACGCATTTGTGATCGGCAACGGCAACCAGTTTGCCCGGGCCGCGGCGGAGGCGGTTGCGGAGCGCCCGTCCAAGGCCTACAACCCTCTGTTTCTGTACGGATCCGTCGGCAATGGCAAGACGCATCTGATGCATGCGATTGGTCACGAGGTGAAGCGGCATCAGCCGCACGCGGCCATCTGCTATGTCTCCAGCGAGAAGTTCACCAACGAGATGATCAATTCGCTGCGCTATGACCGCATGTCGAGCTTTCGCGATAAATATCGCTCGGTGGATGTGCTGCTGATCGACGACATTCAGTTTCTGGCGCAGAAAGAACGCACGCAGGAAGAGTTCTTCCACACCTTCAACGCGCTGCACGAGAGCATGAAGCAGATTGTGATTGCCAGCGACCGCCCGCCCAAAGAGCTGGCGGAGATTGAGGACCGCCTGCGCAATCGCTTTGAGTGGGGCCTGATCGCCGACATTCAGCCGCCCGATCTGGAGACGAAGGTCGCGATTCTGCAGAAGAAGGCGGAGAGCGAGCACGTTACGCTGCCGGTGGATGTGGCGTTGTTTGTCGCCTCCAACGTACGGACCAACGTGCGCGAGCTGGAAGGGGCGCTGACGCGCCTGGTGGCATGGTGCAGCCTGCATGGGGTGGAGATTTCGCTCTCCGTAACGCAGCAGTGTCTGAAGCAGTTTATCGACACGCAGGTGCGCAAGGTGACGATCGAGGCGATTCAGCGTGCCGTCTCCGAGCAGTTTGGCATGCGCGTGGCGGAGCTGAAGCAGAAGAACAACTCCCGCGCCATCGTGGTGCCGCGGCAGATTGCCATGTATCTGGCGAAACAGTTGACGGAGGCGTCGCTGCCTGAGATCGGCCGCCATTTTGGCGACAAGCACCACACTACGGTGATGCATTCGATCGCGAAGATTGACGACATGCGCCACACGGACAACGATCTGAACCGGATGGTGAATACCCTGATGGAGCAGCTCACCAAGTAGTCCGGACGCGATCGCAGCGCATTTTCAGCGTTGCTGTAGAGGAAGTTCGTTATCCTTTGCGAAGCGAAAAATCCGGGTATTGGTTGTTCTCTTCCATGCAGAGATCCTTCGCTTCGCTCAGGGATGACTCTGTTTCCTCGCCATAGCAGGAGAAATGCTGGAGAAGCAGATTCCCTGCGGGAATGACAGCAAGAAAGGCAAGGGCGGGAGCATTTTGCCTGTCGGGATCGAGTGCGTGCGGCGTGATCGGAAAATGCAGAGATTCTTCGCTTCGCTCAGAATGACGGACTCATGCAACGGACTAATGCAGAGGTCCTTCGCTTTGCGCAGGATGACGGCCAAAAAGGCAGACATACCCGATACCAAAGGCAAAACTTTCTAGTGCGCAGCACGAAAAGGGCCGCCATTGCGCGGCCCTCTTCGTGTCCTGCAGATTTTTTTAATCGTCAGATGACGCGAAGCAGCAGCAGGATGATCAGGATCAGCAGGATCAAGCTGAGGCCGCCGCCCCCGTAATAGCCGATCCCAGGGCCCATGCGATAACCGCCGAATCCGACCACCAGCAGCAGAACGATAAGAATGATGAGCATCGCTTTCCCCTTGCAACCCCCCGGTAGCAGCGGGGCATGGTTGTTGATGCGGTGAGGCCCGCAGTTCAATCGGTGACTGCAATCTGCGGGTGGTTGAGCGTTCCTGTGATCTTCAGCGGGAACACTATGCGTCCGTTTTTTACTTCAGCGTCCTTGAACAGCCGGGCGAATAAATCCATGAAGAATCCCTGCCGCTTTTCGATCGTTGCTGTCGCCCGGTAATCCATACCGTCGTCTGCCTCCAGAAACCTGCCGCCACCATTCAGCACAATGCCGTAGAAGTCCAGATTGAGGCGCTGGCTGGCGATCTGTTTGTTGTCGAGCTGGACATTCCCGGCGAAGACGGAAAACGCCGAGACCGGCAGTGACTTTGCATTGGGAGTGCGAAACCGCGCCAACTGTTGCATTTTGCTGTCTTTATTCAGTGCCGGCAGCTCCCCCTGATGAATGGCGAAGGTGCCGGTGCCGTGAATGCCGGAGAGGGGATTCTGCGTATGTTCGATCACGCCGGAGAGGTTGAGCGCCGCGCCCAGCATGCCGGTCATCTGTGGCGGCCCAGGGCGGAACTGGCGGAGCAGGTAGTCGATCTTGATGCCGTCCACGTGCATGGTGGTGGAGAAGCTGGGCTTCTTCTGGCCGTAGAAGATAAGAAAGTCACCGTAGGCATGGCCGGCGTGCGTTTTGGTTTGAAACTGGCGAAAGGTGAGTTGCGTGGCCGTGAGATCCAGATGGCTTTTCAGGTCGGTGGTATGCACGACGCCGAAGCGGGCGGCCTTCGCGGAAAACTCGCCGTGGATGGGGTGCGACTGTTTGCCGTTGGAAAGGGTGCTGAAGTCGATGTGGCGCAGCGAGGCGGAAAAATCCTTGAGGTCGAGCACAACCGGCCCCGGCGCGTCCTGGGGATCGATCAGCGCCGAGCCCAGCAGCCGGCCGTCCACAATGTTCAGCTTTTCAATGCGCCCCAGCGCCAGCCTGTGCGCGGACTGCCTGGGCCTGGGGCGGTTCTGAAAGTTCCAGAGACCGTCCGGGTCATTGATGAAATTGATCACGGGCCGCTTGAGGGTCACAGTGGAGAGAACCAGCGTGTGGTGCAGCAGCGGCGTCCAGCGCACGTCCATGTCGGCTTCCGGAATATTGAGAAAGTCGCCGGGCGGAAAGGGCCTGGGGTCGATGACCTGCACGCCGAAGGCCTGCACCCGCAGCACGGGCCAGACCTGTACTTTCACGCGCTGGATGGCGATCTGCTTGCCGGTTCGCTGCTCCAGATACGCGACGGCCTGCGGCAGGTATTGGTTGGGATGGTTGACGGCGTTGCGCACGTAGAGGTAGCCGGCCGTCAGCACAGCCACCACTGTGATGAGAACGGCCGCCACGATTTTGCCAAACGTAGCCATTGCAACCCGTTAGGATGCGGTCTCTGGCAAAATCGTTCAATGCGGGCGGGAGCTTAGCGGGGCGGCTTACTTTTCGAACATCCAGATAGGTCGCACCGAGG
>JAJXUS010000067.1 GCA_021782675.1 Acidobacteriota bacterium | reverse complement strand
AGCCGCTGAAGGCATGGGCGCGCACGGTGATGGCCACGCCAAGATCGCCGTCACCCAGAATCTTCACCGGCAGCGAGCGGTCGCGCACCATGCCCAGCTCGCGCAGGCGCTCGGGCGTCACCGTCTCGCCGGCAGCGAAGCGGCCGAGTTGGCCGACGTTCACCGCCGCGAAATCCTTGCCGAAAATATTGTTGAACCCGCGCTTGGGCAGGCGGCGGTGCAGCGGCATCTGGCCGCCTTCAAAGCCGCGCCGCAGGCGGTATCCGCTGCGGGACTTTCCACCCTTGTTGCCCTTGCCGGCAGTCTTGCCGAGTTTCGAGCCCATACCGCGGCCCACCCGTTTCTTGTTGGAGTTGGCGTTCTTCGGCGCCCGCAAGTTCGACAAGTTCATAATCTCAATCCTTGGTTGGCGCATCCATGGCCCAACCCGCCGTTCCGTTCGGACTACTCGAGAATCCGCACCAGATGAGGAATCACCTTCACCATGCCGCGCACTGCCGGGGAATCTTCCCGTTCGACAATCTGGCGCAGCCGCGTGAATCCCAGGCCGCGAACGACCTTCTTATGTTTTTCCGGTGTGCAGATTGCAGACCGGTAATATTCGATCCGGATCCTGGACTTACCCTGCCCGTCAGCCATTTTACAGCTCCTCTGCCGCCTTGCCGCGCAGGGCAGCAACTTCCTTCTTGTCGCGCAACTGGGTCAGCGCATCGAAGGTCGCGCGTACCACGTTGTGCGGGTTTGCCGACCCGAGGCTCTTGGTCAGCACATTCTGAATGCCCACCGATGTCATGATGGCGCGCACCGCTCCGCCTGCAATGACTCCGGTTCCTTCCGGCGCCGGCTTCAGCAGCACGTTGCCCGATCCAAACCGGCCCAGCACCTGGTGCGGAATGGTCGTGTCCGTCATGTTGACCCGGATCAGATGCTTTTTGGCGGACTCGATGCCCTTGCGGATCGCCTGCGGCACTTCCTTCGCCTTGCCGGAGCCAAAGCCAACCACTCCCGCTGAAGCATCGCCAACCACCACGAGCGCCGCAAAAGACATGTTCTTGCCGCCTTTCACAACCTTGGTCACCCGGTTGATCGACACCACCTGATCTTTCAGGTTGAATTGCCCGGCTTCCAGCTTCCGTTTCGTTATCGCCATCCCTGTCTTCCTATCCTCTCCCGCTAAAACTCGAGACCCGCTTCGCGCGCCGCATCCGCCAGCGCCTTGATGCGCCCGTGATACAGATAACCGCCGCGGTCGAACACCACTTTACGGATGCCCTTTTCTTTACCCCGCTCGGCAATGAGGCGTCCGACCTCTTTGGCGGCCGCAATATTCCCGCCGGTCTTCAACTTGGCCGTCACACTCGAAGCCGATGCCAGCGTCACACCGGACGCGTCGTCGATCAGCTGGGTATAAATCTGGTTGAGCGAGCGATACACGTTCAGCCGCGGCCGCTCCGCCGTGCCCTGCATCTTGCGCCGGATGCGCGCGTGAACGCGCTGCCGGTTCTGGTTGCGCAAAGTCTGGGAGATCATCTGAATCGTTCCTTCCTAAAAGCGGAGATGGCCTCCATCCCCGTTCGGTTCGAGTCCGTAATCAGACTCTCAATTCTTTCTGCGGAACTCCGCGCTTACTTGGTGCCCGTCTTGCCGGCCTTCTTCTTCAGCCGCTCATCGGCGTAACGCACACCCTTGTTCTTGTACGGATCGGGCTTGCGCAGCGCTCGCATGTCGGCGGCCACCTGCCCAACCTTCTGCCGGTCAATTCCGCTTACGCTCACACGCGTCTGCTTGGGATCGATCGCAACTGTGACTCCAGTCGGCAGAGGGAACTCGATCGGATGCGAATAGCCCAGCGTGAACACCACCGTGCTTTTACCCTTCAGTTCAGCGCGGTAACCGATGCCAACAATGTCGAGATCCCGGGTCCAGCCCTCGGTTACGCCACGCACCGCATTCGCCACCAGGGCGCGCGTCAGGCCATGGATCGCCGCCTGGGAGTCATCCTTGCGCACCACCGAGAGGTGACCATCCTTCTCCTCAAACTGCAGCCCCGAAGGGATGACCTGCTCCACCTTGCCCTTTGGCCCCTCAACGACAATGGTGTTGCCCTGGACGCTATACTTCACGCCTTTACCCAGGGCGATCGGCTGCTTCCCAATTCGTGACATATGCAATCTCTCTTCCGTGGCTTGCGAGTCCCCTCGCCCGATGACGGGTCTGGTTCCACTGCAGCCGTTACAACCAAAAGCCAGCTTCGCCTACCAGATTTCGCACAACAGCTCGCCGCCCACGCCTTCACGCCGGGCCTGCCGGCCTGTCATCACGCCTTTGGGCGTGGTGATGATGCTGATCCCGAGACCGCCCTGTACCCGCCGGATCTGGTCGCGGTGCACATAGACGCGGCATCCTGGATGCGAGACACGCGCCAGCCCGCGGATGGCCGCCTGGTTGTTGGTGTCGTACTTGAGGTAAACGCGCAGCAAGCGGCGGCTGTTCTCCTCGGTCGCCTTGTAGTTGGAGATGTAGCCCTCTTCCTTCAAAATGCGGGCGATCTCCAGCTTCAGCTTCGACGCCGGCACATCGAGCTTCGCATGGCGCGCGTGGATCGCATTGCGCAGCCGCGCCAGCAGATCGGAAACCGGATCACTTACACTCATCGTCTCTCCTCGATTCCCACCGCCCTCGGCAGGAACGCTCGCCCCGGTCACGCTCATCGCGCCGCGGCCGTCTTTCAAAAACCTGCTCTACCAGGATGACTTGACAACACCGGGAATCTCGCCCTGATGTGCCAACCCGCGAAAGCAAAGCCGGCAGATGCCGAATTTACGCAGAAATGCCCGCGGCCTTCCGCACAGATTGCAGCGATTGTGCCGCCGCGAGGAAAACTTCGGCTTCCGCTTGTCTTTGACTCGTTTTGCTGTCGTTGCCATCTTCGTCTCTATCCTTTACCTGCACCTGCCAGGCACTGCGCCCTCAGGCGGTCTGCCGGAACGGCATGCCAAAATGCTGCAGCAGCGCCCGCGATTGCTGATCGTCCTTCGCCGTGGTGACGATGGTGATGTTCATGCCCTTCATCCGCTCCACGCGGCCGATATCGATCTCCGGGAAGATCAGCTGATCGCGAATCCCCAGGGTGTAATTGCCCCGCCCATCAAAGCTCTTCGCGGAGACGCCCTTAAAGTCGCGCACGCGCGGCAGCGCCGTCGAAATCAGACGATCCAGAAACTCGTACATCTTGTCGCCGCGCAGCGTGACCATGGCGCCGATGGGCATGCCTTCGCGTACCTTGAAGGCCGCGATCGACTTCTTGGCCCGCGTGGTCACCGGCTTCTGGCCCGTGATCAGCGCAAGGTCGGTCATCAGAGGATCCATCATTTTGGAATTCTGGGTCGCCTCGCCCAGTCCCATATTCAGTACGATCTTCTCAAGCCGCGGCACCGCCATCGGGTTCTTGAGACCGAGCTCCTTCTGAAGCGCCGGCTTAATCTCTTTTGCGTATTTTTCTTTCAGTCTGGTCGCCATCGTCTGCACTCTCTTCGCCGTCCGCATTCAGCCCTGGTTGGCCGATATTTCCCGTCTGCGCGCTTACTTTTTGCCTTCCAGCGCCTGACCACATTTCCGGCAGACACGGACTTTCCTGTCACCTTCCATCTTGAAGCCCACGCGCACCGGGCCGCAACTGCCGCAGACCAGCATCACGTTGGAAGCGTGGATTGGGTTTTCCTGCTCGGCAATTCCACCCTTGATGTTGCGCTGCGGGTTCGGGCGCACCGTCTTTTTCACCATCATGACGTGCTCAACCAGCAGCCGGTTCTCGGCGGCCATGACGCGCAGTACGCGTCCCTGCTTGCCCTTGTCTTTGCCCGCGATCACCTCTACGCGGTCATTGCGGCGAATCTTCAATCCTGCCATCGTTACTTCTCGCTTCCTTCTCCTGCGCTTCAGTCCCCGCGAAAGCGGTTAGAGAACCTCGGGCGCCAGGGAGACAATCTTCAAAAACTTCTTCTCACGCAGTTCGCGCGCCACGGGTCCAAAGACGCGCGTTCCCACCGGCTCGCCCGCTTCATTGATCAACACGGCGGCATTCTGGTCGAAACGGATGTAGGTCCCGTCCCGACGGCGCGACTCCTTGCGCGTGCGCACAATCACCGCCTTGACGACCTTGCCCTTCTTCACCTGGCCGTCCGGGGAGGCTTCCTTCACCGCCGCCGTGACAACATCGCCCAGTCCGGCCTTGAGTCCAGTCGAGCCGCCCAGCGGCAGGATCACCTGCAGCTTGCGGGCGCCAGAGTTGTCGGCCACCGCCAACATGGTTCGCATCTGTACGGCCATCGTCATCTCCTCGTTCTTTGCCGCAGGCAGGCGTTCCAACCGCCGCCCACCGCGGGCCCGCTACACCGTTGCGGCAGTCTCTTCCACCTGAGCCAGGCTGGAGCGGCGCACAATCTCTTCCAACTGCCAGCGCTTCAGCTTGCTCAACGGCCGTGTTTCGCGAATCCGCACCACGTCGCCGACATGTGCGGTCTGCTGCTCATCATGCGCGTAGAACTTCTTGGTCGTGCGCAGAATCCGGCGATATTTGGGATGCGCCTTGCGCATCTCGACGGCCACCACGATCGTCTTCTGCATGCGGGTCGAGACAACCTCGCCCACCTTCTCATTGCGGCGCGACTCCACCGCAGCTTCCTGCTTGTTTTCTGCCATCCCGGCTGACTCCATGACTAGCTGCCCTTCTTGGCGTTGGCCCGCCCGCGCTTCGGCGCATGCGCGCGGGATGTGGTTCCCCGCTTCGCGCTGGCGCCGGTCCGCGCGGACCGCTTGGCTGTCTTGGCGCCGCGTGACTTGACGGCCGCCTTGGCTTTGGTCCGGCCTTTGGCCGGCTTTGACTTCGCCGCTTTGCGGGGCTCAGCCGTGCCCGCGGTCGCCGCCGACGCCCCAATACCCAACTCCCGTTGCCGCTCGACCGTCTTGATCCGCGCAATATCCTTTTTCAATTCGCGGAGCTTCTTGAGCCCTTCGTTTTGTCCGAGCCGCATCTGAAACCGTAACCGGAACAGTTGCTCAGCAGCCTGCCGCTCCTGCGCCACCAATTCTTCCGGATCCAGATTGGCAATCTTGTCGAATTCCATACGCTCCGTCCTTCGCTTCTATCCCAGCCGCTTACTTCTGCGGTGCTGCCGCGCTCACGCTGTCATGCCGCGCCACAAACAGCGTCTTCACCGGCAGCTTATGCGAGGCCAGCCGCATGGCTTCCTGAGCCACTTCCCGGCTGACGCCTTCCATCTCAAAAAGAATCTTTCCTGGCCGCACCACGGCGACCCAGTGATCGAGCGGGCCCTTGCCGGATCCCATACGAACTTCGGCCGGCTTCTTGGTGATCGGCTTGTCCGGGAACAGCCGCAGCCAGATCTTGCCACCACGCTTGATGAAACGGGTCATCGCCACGCGGCTGGCTTCGATCTGCCGGTCGGTGATGTGTGCGTGTTCCAGCGTCTTTAGGCCGAAGTCGCCAAACGACAGATCTGAACCACGCCACGCCTTGCCCCGGTTCCGGCCCTTCTGCTGCTTCCGGAACTTCACTTTCTTCGGCATCAACATAAGAAATGTCCTGAAAATCGCTCGTATACTTGCTTAGAAAATGCTGGAAGCGGCCTGTGGTTCGCGCTTCTTCTGCTGATAGATATCACCGCGATACACCCACGCCTTGACTCCGATAATTCCGTAGGTCGTGTGCGCTTCGGCGAATCCATAATCAATGTCAGCCCGCAGCGTGTGAAGCGGCAGCCGGCCCTGCAGATACCACTCAGACCGCGCAATCTCGGCCCCGTTCAACCGTCCGCCAACCCGCACCTTGATGCCGCGGCAGCCAAACCGCAGCGCCGAATCCACGGCCTTGCGCATCGCCCGGCGGAAGCTGACTCGCTTCTCCAGTTGCAGCGCGATGTTCTCGGCAACCAACTGCGCATCCAGTTCCGGCTTGTTCACCTCGAGGATATCGATGAACACTTCGCGGTTGGAACGCTTCTGCAGATCGGCCTTCAGCTTCTCAATCTCCGCGCCCTTGCGCCCGATGATGATGCCTGGACGCGCAGTGCGGATGATGATTCGCAGCTTGTTGCCCGGACGCTCAATTTCAATCGAGCTGACGCCAGCCGACTTCAGCTTGTCCTTCAGCTCGCGCCGCAACTGAACGTCTTCCACCAGCAGCTTGTCGTAGCCGCGATCGACAAACCAGCGTGACTTCCAAGGCTTGTTGACGCCGAGCCGCAATCCGTACGGATGAACCTTCTGACCCATGCTGAATCCTTCCCCGCCCTACTTGGTCGACTTCTTCGCTGCAGATTTCGCGGCGGTATTTTTGTTGGCGGTCTTCTTCGCCGCTGCCTTCTTGGCGACTGGACGTCCCGCTGTCTTTTTCCCGGCCGCTTTACCGCGCGGCTTCGACGCCGACTTCGTATCTTCGCTGTCGATCGCCTGCGCCAGTTCCGGCCGCTTCTTTTCAGCAAGCGTGATCAGAATCTGCGAAATGCGGCGCTGATAGCGAAACGCTCGTCCCATGGGCGCCGGCCGGATCCGCTTCAGCCGGGGGCCATCATTCGCGACCGCCGTTTTAACGTAAAGATTATCCACGTCGAGATCGAGCCCGCGCTCCCCGCTCAAATAATTGGCGTTCTCAACTGCTGATCGCAACACCTTTTCGACCAGCGGCGCCACCCGCTTCTGCGTAAACGCCACCGTCTGCAGCGCATCTTCGACGCGGCGGCCCTTGATCAGGTCCAGGACCAGCCTGGCCTTCTGGGGCGAGACCCGCTGAAACTTTGCTTCCGCCCGGAATTCCTGTGTCTCGTATCTCATCGTCCTCTATGCCTCTCCGAGCTACCGCGGCTTGGTGGAGGTCTCAGCCTTCGCGGAGTGACCCTTAAACGTTCGGGTCGCCGCAAACTCGCCGAGCTTATGCCCCACCATGTTCTCCGTCACATAGACGGGAATAAACTTGCGTCCGTTGTGGACCGCCAGGGTATGTCCGACCATCTCCGGGAAGATCGTCGACCGGCGCGACCAGGTGCGAATCACCTTCTTATCGTTGGCGCGGTTCATCGCCTCAATCTTCACGATCAGGTGCGTATCGGCAAATGGTCCCTTCTTCGTCGAACGTGCCATTGCGTCTCCTGTTACTTCTTCCGGCGGCTGATGATCATTGCATCGGTCCGCTTGTTGTTGCGTGTCTTATATCCGCGCGTTGGCTGGCCCCATGGAGTCACCGGGTGCCGTCCGCCAGAGGTCTTGCCTTCACCGCCGCCGTGCGGGTGATCCACCGGGTTCATGGACACACCTCGGTTGGTCGGGCGAATGCCCTTCCAGCGGTTGCGTCCCGCTTTGCCGATCGCGACATTTTCGTGATCGGTATTGCCAACTTGACCAATGGTCGCCATGCAGTCCACCAGGACACGCCGCGTCTCTCCGGAAGGCAGCTTCAGCAGGGCATAGTCTCCCTCTTTTGCAACCAGCTGCGCCGACGCACCCGCCGACCGCACCATCTGCGCTCCCTTGCCGGGCCGCAGTTCCACGTTGTGAACTGTAGTACCGGCAGGGATGCTGCGCAGCGGCAGAGCATTGCCCACCAGGATGTCCGCGTTCTCGCCGCTCATGATCGACTGTCCGACTTCAAGTCCAATCGGCTGCAGAATGTAGCGCTTTTCGCCATCCGCATAGTGGATCAGGGCAATGCGCGCCGAACGGTTCGGGTCGTATTCGATGGTGGCAACGCGGCCAGGAATGTCGGCCTTGTCGCGCTTGAAATCGATCAGCCGCAGCTTGCGCTTGTGCCCGCCTCCGTGGTGACGCATGGTCAGGTCGCCGGAGTTCCGGCGCCCACCGGTGCGTTGCCGCGTCTCGACCAGCGGCTTATACGGACGGTCTGTGGTGATGTCCGTATTGATAACCGTGGAGGTGAAGCGCAGCGACGGAGTGATCGGTCGATATGTTTTGATCGGCATCGTTTTATCTCGTCGTTCGTTCTCGGGCAGCGCCGTCGGGCGCCATCCGTGGTGTTCGTGATTCTGGATTCCGGCCATCCGCTGAGACACTGCTCAGTCGCCAGATTCCTGCCCGGCTTACAGGCTTTCGATATACTCCGGCATCTTCTGTCCCGGCTGCAGGCGCACATACGCCTTCTTCCAGTCGGAACGATACCCACTGAAGCGGCCGCGGCGGCGCTCTTTGCCGGCAAAGTTTGCAGTGCGAACCGCCTCTACCTTCACCTTGAACAGAGCTTCGATCGCCTGCTTCACTTCTGTCTTGGTCGCGTTGCTCGCGACTTCAAACACCAGCGTCGCTTCGGTTTCCTTCGCTCCCAGAGCCTTCTCGGTAATCAGGGGGCGCCGTACCACCTGATAAATATCCGCCATTACGCTACCTCCGCATCGGCGGCGCGACGCCGCGAAACCGTCTTCTTCAAAGCCTCATGCAACTGCTCGAGCGCCGTCCGCGAAAAGATCGCCCGGTCGCACCGCAGCAGGTCGTACGGATGCACTTCGCTGCCCAGCACTAACTCAACGCGATCCAGGTTCCGCGCGCCCAGGATCAGAATACGCATAAGG
>JAJXUS010000066.1 GCA_021782675.1 Acidobacteriota bacterium | reverse complement strand
CTGCTGGTTCATGTACGCGACACCCAGATTGTTCAACTGGGTGGCAGAGAGAGTGGGCGATGGGAGCTCGACTGCCGCCGAGGCGGACGCAACCGCAGCCAACACTATTGTCGCGGCCAACCACCGCAGCCTGCGCATCATTCTCTAGAACCCTCGCTCTCGAAGTTTACAGGACGAATGGGCGGCTTTTAGGGTGGGTTTGCAGGGCGCGCAGAGATCACGCGCCAGTTTTGATTGCGGCACAAAGACCTGGTTCGCGCCGTAGTTTCAACACTGAACAGGCTATTCTTGAGACTGGCGCGCCACTGCGCAATTTCATGAAGCGAACCCTGTCTCCGCCAAAAAGGCAGCCGTCTCGAAAGCCCGGTTTTGCCGTCTGCGAGGCACTGCTGGCGGAGCGGCCGGACGCGCCGGAGCGGCCGGCGGACAGAGAATTTCACCAAGGACGCTGCGTCCTCATCACCGGGGCCGGCGGCTCCATCGGCGGAATGCTGGCGCGCAGAATTGCTACGTTCGAACCTGCTGCACTCATCCTGCTCGACGCAGCCGAGCATGGACTTTTTGAACTCGATCGGCACCTGGAGCAGGCAGCGCCGGGCGTGCGCCGGCGACTGGTTGTCGGCAGTTGTGGGAACGAAAGCCTGATGCGCGATCTGCTGCAGGAATTCTCTCCTGATGTTACGTATCATACGGCCGCGCACAAGCATGTCCCGCTAATGGAGCAGAACCCATTTGCCGCAATCAACAACAATGCGTTGGGCACGTGGCGGCTGGCGAAGGCTGTGGCAGAGTTGCGCGGCGGACGCCTGCTGATGATCTCCACCGACAAGGCGGCAAACCCTGCAAGCATCATGGGGGCGTCGAAGCGTATTGCAGAGACTGTCCTCGCGACACACAGCCAGTCTGGCATTTCGATGAGCAGCATTCGTTTAGGCAACGTGCTGGGAACGCAGGGTAGCGTTCTGACAACGTTTCAGGCTCAACTGATGGCAGGCGGCCCGCTGACCGTAACGCACCCTGAGGCGGAGCGCTTCTTCTTGCGCAGCGATGACGCGGTTTCGCTGATTCTTGAGGCCATGCGCTGCTGCGAAGCGAACGAGGTTGTCGCGCCGGCTGCGGAGACCGGCGTTCGCGTACTCGACCTTGCGGATTATTTGATCGCAAAACATCGGGCAGAGTCTGGGACATCCCCAGGGATCGCGATGATCGGACTGCGTGCTGGAGAGAAGTTGCGCGAGGTTTTTGTCGGCGACGGTGAACTTCAAGGTGCTGCGATTGGGAGCTTGCTGCGTCGCGTCCACACCGTTGTGGCGAGTGAGAATGTGGTTGCAGCCATGTATGCCCTGGAAGATGCGGCTACGGAACGCGATCTCGATGGCCTTTTGCAGACAGTCAAGAGGCTGGTGCCGGATTACACGGCCAGTTCGCTTCTAAGGCAGCACTCGCAGCGCGCAAAGGAAGCGGCCCATGCCTGAGTCGCGGGTGATTGCCGTCATCACAACCTCGCGCGCTGACTACGGGCACCTCTATTGGCCGATGCGGGTTTTAGCCGAGCGGCCGGGGATCGATCTGCGGATCCTCGCGATGGGCTCGCATCTGTCGCCAGAATTCGGCACGACAATCGATGAGATTCGCAACGATGGCTTTCGTTTGGATGCAGCGATTGAATGCCTGCTCAGCTCTAATAGCGATGTCGGAATGGCCAAGACCATCGGGCTGGCGACCCTGGGTCTGGCCGATGCTCTGGGAACGATGCGGCCCGACCTTCTTCTGTTGATTGCGGATCGCTACGAGATGCTCGCGCCGGCGTCCGTGGCGTTGGCGTTGCGAATTCCCATTGCGCATATTGAGGGCGGTGAGGTGAGCATGGGCGCCGTCGATGACGCGGTGCGCAATGCACTGACAAAGATGAGCCACGTCCACTTCACTTCAACCGAAACAGCACGGCAACGCGTGATCGCGATGGGAGAGGAGCCGTGGCGCGTGCATCGCGCGGGCGCCCCGTCACTGGACCAGGTACGCCGCAGCTGCTTGCTGACACGGGAAGAATTACAGGCCTCGCTCGATGTAAACCTGGGCCAGCCGACCGTGGTGGTCGCCTATCATCCGGTAACGATCGCGCGGGACACACTTCGCGAGGCGGATGCGCTGTTCACGGCGCTGGCGGCTACGGAACAGCAACTGCTATTTTGCTATCCGAATGCCGATGCGGGCAGCCGACGCCTGATCGACCGGACGCGAAACTTTCTGGCCGGTCACCCGAACGGCAGAATCTTCTGCAATCTTGGTCCGGTGACCTACTGGAGCCTTCTGGCGCATGTGAATGCGCTGGTGGGTAATTCCAGCAGCGGCATTATGGAGGCGGCAACCTTTGGCCTGCCGGTGGTGAACGTGGGGATGCGGCAGCAGGGACGCGAGCGCGCGCAAAACATTCTCGACGCAGATGCTGCAACGGACTGCATCCGGCAGAACATCGAGCGGGCGTTGCATCCGGCCTTCCGCCAATCGCTCGCAGGCATGGAGAATCCCTATGGAGATGGGCAGGCCTCCGAACGCATTGCAACGGTCCTGGGCTCCGTACCGCTGGGCGAGAAGTTACTGACCAAGCAGCCAGCCAGACTTTCCACCCCTATCGCTTCCGCGCAGCCCCAGCGATGACAACTCTGCGGATACCCCTTTCGGCGCCCGACATCAGCGAGCAGGATATCGCGGCGGTTACCGCGGTGCTTCGAACTCCCCAACTGAGCCTGGGGCCGCAACTGGCGGCCTTTGAGACCGAATTCGCAGCATATATCGGCACGCAACATGCGGTGGCTGTCAACTCCGGCACCAGCGGTCTGCAGCTATGCCTGCGGGCGATCGGCGTGCAACCAGGCGATGAAGTACTCGTGCCTTCTTATACGTTCATTGCGGCGGCGAACGTTATCCGGCATGAACGGGCCCTTCCCGTATTTGTTGACGTGGACGCAAAGACGCTGAACATGCAGCCCGAACTGGCGGCTGCTGCCGTAACGAAAAAGACCCGCGCCATGATGATCGTCCACACCTTCGGCCGGCCAGCCGCGCTCGATCGACTCATGGCCATTGCGGCAGACCGCCGACTGCGGGTGATTGAAGACGCCTGCGAAGCCATTGGTGCTGACTTCAAGGGCCGGAGAGTTGGATCGTTCGGCGACGCCGGCATCTTCGCGTTTTATCCCAACAAGCAGATCACGACCGGCGAGGGAGGGATGATCGTCACCAATGATTTGGCGATCGCCCGTCGCGTCCGATCTCTGCGCAACCAGGGCCGGACGGATTCAGGGGACTGGCTGGACCACGCGGAGCCAGGCTTCAACTATCGGCTATCCGAGATGAATTGTGCGCTGGGCCGTTCGCAACTGCGCCGGATTGAAGAGATTCTCGAGCAGCGAGCTCAGGTGGCGGCCTGGTATGACGACTATCTGCGAGACGAGCCGCAAGTGATTGTTCCGGAGCTACGAATTCCAGACGGCCGGGTGAGCTGGTTCGTTTATGTCGTGCGCCTGGCAGACCAGTTTGGCCGTGCAGAACGCGATGCCGTGGTGCAGCGGATGCGAGCACACGGCATCGCCTGTGGGCGCTACTTTCCGCCCATTCATCAACAACCGGCGTATCGCGGATGGGCGCTGCGCCATCCCCTACCCGTCACAGAGAGCGTGGGCGAGCGATGCGTCGCGCTGCCGTTCTTCAACGGTTTGTCCCAGTCCCAGGTCCATGAAGTTTGCGCTTGTCTGCTGGAAGCACTGACGATGACAGCGCCTGGCGGTTAGAACTGGCGACGAAAAATAAAGGGGACGCAGCGCGTCCCCTTAAGCGTTGCGATAGCAACTGGCTAGAAATCAAAGTTCAGCGTGTACTGAAGCTGACGGCTTTCCTCCCCCTGAAGCAGAGTCTGTGCCTGGCCGAAGCCTGTATTCTGGCCCGATTCCTGCGCAGTGATCACGTTGTTGGCCGGTGTACAAGGCGCTCCGTTGCAGCTCACGTTGGTGGCATTGAAGTTCTCGCCTTCGAGCTGCGTGCCCACGAAGTTTGCGTGGTTGAGAAGGTTGAATGCTTCCAGAGAAAGCTGTATGGTGTACCGCTCGTGGAAGGTCCAGTTCTTCGCCACTTCCAGATTGACATTGAAGAGGCCCGGACCGAAGGCCACCCCTCGCGGGGCTGTGCCAAGCGGGTTACCGATGTGGTATCCAATCACCGTGAACGCGTTAGGATTCAGAATCTGGTTCTTGGCAGACCCGGCCGGCCGCTTGTTGACATTCTGGCCGGGAACGAGAAGAGGACGATTGTTGGCGTTGTAGCCGTTGCCAAGGAGCGACGAGAGGTTACACTTGGTTCCGGCCTGCACCGCCAGCGGGCACGATCCAACGGGAGCGAATTTCGCATTGATGTCACTCGCACCGCTTGAGAAAATACTCAACGAAGCACCCTGGGCCGCGTTTACGATGCTTGTTAGCTCCCATCCGCCGAAGACGCTCTTGACCAGCGAGTTTTTTCCTTCCAGTGTCGGCAGGTAGTAGACCTCGTTCGCGACAAAGATGTTCGGGCGGTTGATATTGGTGTTTCCCTTGTCCAGGTAAGTACGGGACTGGTCCGTAATCGCTTCATTGCTGATGCCACCCGAGGAGTTATCCAGGGCGACGTCTGCAATGGAGTGCGACCAGGTATACGCAGCCTGGAAGATGGAACGGGCACTGGTCTGGGCTTTGTAGAGCACTTGCAACGAGTGGTAGGTTGCATGCCCGGTGCGCATCACCTCGCCGATGGTAGAGAAGTTGAACGCGGGACGCAGAGCATCCAGGTCATTGGGTTGGCTCTGGAAGGCGTTATTGAGGAAGTTCCCCTCCTGCACCATGTTGAGGTCCTGCCAGCTTGTCAGATGAATCCCGGTATTGCCGACGTAGCCGATCTGGAAGGTCTGATTCGCTCCAAACGCTTGCTCCAACGTAACGTTCCACTGAAAGCTATGTGGCTGCCCGGAGGTCAAACTGCGCGCCGCGTTGGGTGAGACTGTTGGATTATTCAACGGGGCGGGCGTTTCCAGAGTTCTCACGTCGGCAGCGTTGATAACAAACGGCGCAGTACGGGCCAGCCCTTCGAACCAGCCTACCGGTTCGCGCTGGTAGAACTCGCCACCGCCAAGACGTATGGCCGTCTGACCATTGCCAAACACATCCCAAGCAATACCCACACGCGGTGCGATGTTGAAATCACTCTGCGCTGTCAAAGCCCGATTCGGGCCAGGCGTTCCGTTCGAAAGCGGGAGCGGAATACCGAGACTCGCGAGGTTTTTGGCTGCATCCTGGCAAGGGGTGGTTCCAGGAACGATGATCACGCCGTTACAAGCGTCAGACGGATTGGCTCTTGCTTCTGTCGCGCTCCAATCTTTCAAGCTGAAGTTCGCCCAATGGTTGTCTCCGGCATAGGGCTCCCGGAAGAACGACCAACGAAAGCCGTAGTTAACGGTCACATTTGGCCGCACTTTCCAGGTGTCTCCGAGATACCACTCAAAATCATGCCAGTGAACGTAGGCAGTGGCATTGATGCTGTTCTCCGTGGTGTTGAACTTTTCTCCAGGGAGCAGCAGGTTGGTTAACTGGTTTCCAGTATCCGTACTGACCGCGTACCCGGCTGGATTGATGAACGGCTGATCGGTGCTTCCGTTGTTATCTTCAACCTTCGCGTTGGTGCTGATGAAGACACCCGCTTTGAAAAGGTGGTTTCCCTGCACCTTGGAGAGGTTGTCCTGAACGGTGTAGAGATCTTCGTGGTTTCCGTAAGGAGCGATATTCCAGAGCTGTGTGCCCGTGGACCCGCCGTATGGAGTGACTCCACCCCAGCCGACCTGCGGGACAGCGCCCTTCAGCTTGCCGATGGATGTGGGCCACGCGGTCGGAACAGCGGCGTTGATCTGCGACACCAGTGAAACGCTTTGCGGAGACAGGGTCGTAATGATGGCGTTGTGACCGTATCCAAACTCCACGTCATTCACGAGTGTGTTCGTGATGGTTGTCGTCAAACGGGCCATAACGCTTTTCGACGGCTGGCTCCAGTCTGAGCTAATCGCAGGAAAAATGTTGTCGCCCCAGAATAGGTCGGGGTTGGGCCCAGGCGCGGTCCAAGTCTGCTGTTCCCAGCGCCCCGTAATGTGATTTTTGCTGCCGGCCTGGGCATCGATGCGGATCGTCCAATCGGCCCAGTTGGGTTCGGTCCGCTCTTCATCGGCCCAGTTGTTTGTGCCAATCGGATGGGCCACGTTTGGAAGTGGATAGTAATCCGACAGAAGCTGGCCCGCCTTGTCTGGAGCGGCGAGCGCTTGCGGGTTTCCAGGCGCTTGCAGAGCGGTGGGAATTGTTGGCGCTTTCCCCCCGCAAAGATCTGTGCCTCCAGTGGGAATCGCGCTGAAATCTCCATTATGTTCGGCTGCCGTCGGTACGCAGGTGGCGATAGAAACGCCCTTGACTTCTTTATCCCACTCCTGACCGCCCCAGAACCACAACTTGTTTCTCCAGAATGGACCGGAGAGGTGGTAGCCGTAGTCATTGCGGCGGAGCTCAGCCTTCCCCGTTCCATTGTGGTTGGAAAACCAGTCATTTGCGGACACCGCGTCGTTGCGGCCCGAGTAGAAGAATCCGCCGTGCAGGTCATTGGTGCCGGATTTTGTCGTGATGCTGATGATGGCACCCGCTGCCTGCCCGTACTCCGGCCCGTAGGAGCCGGTCAACATTTTGAACTCCGCAATGGCGGCGGTGGTGGGATAGATCAGAATCGTGCGGCCCGAGCCGACGTCATTGTTATTGACGCCGTCGATCAGAAACAGATTGTTGTTGTAAGGGTTGCCGTTAACGGAAAAGTCGGCACCGCCCTGAAGACCTTTATCAACGGTGTTGAAGTCGTTTGCCTGGGAGACGCCCGGCGCGAGGGTTACCAGATTCATAAAGTTCTCGCCGTTCAGCGGGAGTTGCGTAACCTGCTCCCGGCCGACGACAAGACCCGTTGAAGATGAGGTTGTTTGCACCTGGAGTTGGTCGGCGGTGACCGTTACCTTGGAACTGACAGCGCCAGGCTTAAGCATGGCATTTTCGCGCGTGTCGGTCGAAACGTGCGTGACGACGTTATCGATGACCGTTTGCTGAAAGCCGGGCGCAGAAATTGTGATCCGATAGGTCGCGCCCGGAACCTGGGCCACGATGTATTCGCCCTGCCCGCTGGTCGTCGCATGGTACGTGACGTTAGTTCCTACGTTGACGACTGTGATGTCGGCGCCAGAGATAGCCGCTCCGGCCGAATCGGTTACGCGACCCACAATGGTGCCGGAGTACTGCTGTGCGAAGAGGGTACCGGTGAAGGCGATCACCAGTAACAGAGCGACGCCACTCAGAGCGCGCAAGAGAACTCGACGGGTAGACGTGGAAGCGCCTACGACACACCGATTTTGCATTCCTGCCTCCAAAAAGACTACGTAACGGTCGAATTGCGCCCACGACTTCGGGTCTTCTTTCGAAAAACCCGTCCATTTTTCACTACAGGGCGCGGACGTACATATTGATCCGCAACGTATGTATACGATCGTTACAAGATAACGTCAACAAAAAATTTCTTTTATCTGTGGAATAACACTCCGGCACTCCCTTTGGGCCGTTGCGGAGATTCAAGAGATCGTCCTTGCGCTACTTTTGCCGGCGGGCAGGCGCTGCGACTGGCGCGCGCAGAACGGGACGGATGCGCACAGCCGGCACGATTCCCTGACCTTCCAGGACGGAGTAGAACTTGTCTGCGGCCAGGTTGTGGATGGTATCGACGTGGCCGGAGGGCCAGTGGATTTCGACGGTATCGATCGTGGTCGCGGCGCCAAGCCCGAAGTGCTGGCGCAGGTCATTCTGGGACAGGTAGCTGCCTCCGCTGTGAACCTCAGAGGTCTGGGTCATCCCGCCGGCAACCAGCTTGATGCGGGCGTTCAAGGCCAGCCGGTTGCTCCTTGTGCCCGCCAGTTCAAAGCTCACCCAGTGGCGGCCGGGGATCCCCATATTCCGTAGCAGCATGGGCGCGCCATCCAGATCGCCGACGACGGCGTCGAGGTTGCCGTCGTTGAACAGATCGCCTACCGCCAGGCCGCGGGAGACGCGATTCTCCTGCAGGGCTGCGCCGGCCTGGCTGCTCGCATTGCAAAACGTGCCGTTCGCCTGGTTCATCTCAAGCAGCTTCGGCTCCCGGTAGCGCGCGCCGGAGGGCAAACTGTCGACTTGGGGATAGACGTGCCCGGCTACCGTGATCAGGTCCAGCCAGCCGTCATTGTCCATATCCGCAAAGGCCGTCCCCCATTTCACATAAGGGAGCGAGGCCATCGCCACGCCCGCGGGATAGGAAACCTCCGTAAAATTCCAGTCCCCGTCGTTGCGATAGAGAAGGTCGTTCTCGTCCTCAAAATTGGTCACGTAAAGCGATGGTCTGCCGTTGTGCAGATAGTCTCCCGTGGCAATGCCCATGGAGGCCTGCTCGGAGCCATCGTCGCTGACAGCCGTGCCGGACTGGAGGCCGATGTCCTCGAACGTGCCGTTCCCTTTGTTTTTGTAGAGATACTTCGG
>JAJXUS010000065.1 GCA_021782675.1 Acidobacteriota bacterium | reverse complement strand
ATGTCGGCGGCACGCTGGTCACCTGCTCCTGCTCACACCACGTGTCACTGGCGGAGTTTCAGGCGGCCGTCGCGTCGGCCGCCGCGGATGCGAAGCGCCGCGTCCGGCTGCTGGAGGTGCGCGGCGCCGCGGTGGATCATCCGGCGATTCTCACCGTACCGGAGACCCAGTATCTGAAGTGTCTGATCTGCGAGGTCGCCTGGGATCAGCCGTAAATTTCAGACACCCTCCCCTTCCGCTATCACTCGCGCCCGCCATCGGCGCAGCGGCTCACCCGCTGCCATCGTCAGCACCACGGCGGCCAAAATCATCAGCCCCTCACGCTTGGTTTGCATGGCGCCGGTCGCAATCAGCAACGTAGTGGAGACAGCGGCCGGCTGCGCGGCGCGCAGCCGCAGCGTAAAAAATACGGTGAGCACGGCCGCCAGCATCACCGCCCAAATGCGGATGAAGGGCACGCCGTGGCGCGAAACGACCGGCGTCCACCAGGCGCCGGTGACCCACAGCGCAAAGAAGGCGCACAGGACCGCACTCAGATGCCCGACAAATATGTTGTAGGGGCGCGCCGTCCGCCGCTTCGGCGTCTCAATCATTTCGTAGGCAGTGGGGCCGAGGCTGGCAAAGATGAGGGGCTGGCGCGTCGCCCATCCGGCCGCGGCCGCCACCATCAGCAGCAGGCCCTCCAGCAGCGCGGCAATCAGCATATCTTTACGGATCATGAACCCTCGCCCGCCGTTACCAATACTCTCGGATGCACAGCGCGCCCTGCGGGTGCGCCGCTACGGTGGGTCGGATTCAGCGCGAAGCGATGCCGCTGCGGGCGTGGTGCGCACGGATAGCTGCCCGAATCTCCAGGGCAAGCTTCAGCGCGGCGCGGCCGTCTTCGCCCGTCACTGCGGGAGCGCTGCGCGTCCGTACTGCGTGCAGAAAGACCTCCAGCTCCAGGCGGAGCGGTTCGCCGGGCGTGACTTCCAGCTTGCGCATGGAAAATTCCGGGGTGGGATGACGCGACTCCGCAGCCATGAAGCGGACAGCAGCCTCTTCCGGAGCCGGAGAGCCTTCGCCGGCGACATCGATCACCAGGACATCCTGCCGCGCGTAATCCAGCGATACATAGCGATGGGGCGCGAAGAAGCGCAGCTTGCGCACGCGCTCCGTGCTGACGCGGCTGGCGGTAAAGTTGGCGACGCACCCGTTGGCGAACTCGAGCCGGACATTTGCAATATCCACTTTGCCGGAGAGCACCGGCAGGCCGACGGCATGCAACTGAGCGACGGGAGACTGGACGAGACTCAGCACCACGTCCAGGTCGTGGATCATCAGATCCAGCACAACGTCCACGTCCAGCGAACGCGGCGTGAAGACGCTGAGGCGATGCACCTCAAAAAACAGTGGATCGACCGCCACGGGACGCATGGCCAGCACGGCAGGGTTGAACCGCTCCAGATGCCCGGGCTGGAGGATGCGCTGATTTTTCCTGGCCAGCGCGAGCAGCGCGTCGGCCTCTTCCAGGGTCGCGGTTATTGGTTTTTCCAGCAGCACGTCCACCCCGGCGGTAAGCAGCCGGGAGGCGACGGCAAAATGCTGCGACGTGGGAACCGCGACCGATGCGGCGTCGCATCCGCCGTGCGCCAGCAGATCGGCAACGGAAGAAAAAACAGGGAGAGGCGCGTGCTGTTGCACGGCCTGCGCCGCTCCGGGCGAAGGATCGACCACCGCACATACCCGCACGGGCGCACCGCTGCGTTCCATATCCTGCCAGACGCGAAGGTGATTCAGCCCGAAGGCACCGGCGCCAACAACGGCAATGCGCGTTGCAGAGGGGTCTGACAAAGCGGCGCGGCTATTTGCGGTCAACCGCCTGCAGGCAGCGGCGATAGAGGTCAAGCAGGTTCGCGACCGGGTCGTCGCCCTTCGGCGCTGCACCGGCGACGAAGCCCGCAGTGGGCGCCGCCGGGCGGCCAACGTTCGCCGTAACGGCAATAAACTTCAACAGATCGAGGGCGATATCTTCATTGCGGCGCGCACCAGCCGCGGGCGGCAACGGCGTTTCGATGGACAAGGAATTCCTCCCGTGTCCGATGCTAGCAGATTGGATTGGAAGCGGAGCGGAGGCGTCCTCACGCTTCGCTGAGGATGTAGCAGACTCTGCCGAGCACCAGATCGCGCGCACTTTCTCCCGAAGAGGTTGCGATCAGCCGGACCGGAATTTCCGGATTGCGGGGACGCAGAACCAGCCAGTACTCCTCGATTTCGAGAAAGCAAAGATGAAACGCCTGGCCCCGGCGCACCGCGTAGATCGGCGGCGCCTGGGCGCGGTAAAGGGTCAGCGTGGTGGCGTGGCGATCCAGAATGACGATGGAGCCCTGCCGCAAAAGCGGCTCCATCGCGGCCGCCTGCATGGCGTCCACCCGGACGCCGACAAAGCGCTGCCAGAGAGCGCGCGCCGGGGATGGCCGCTCCCGCGCATATTGCAATGCGGCCTCGGGAACGTGCGCGTATTCCAGAATGTCGGCAGCCGTCACGCGCTGCTGCGCTGCGGCAGCCGGAGAGACGACGGGAACCGTCTCGACGCTGCGCAGAGCGGACTCCCGCTCGGCGGTCCGGGTCTGGTCGGCTGGAATGAGATCGAGGACGGAAAGGTTCTGGGATTCCAGCACGCGATCCAGGGCCTCCAGGCTGAGCGAACGGCGGCGGTTCAGGAAGTTGGAGATGTGCCCCTGACGAAACCCGGTGCTTTCGGCCAGCAGAGTACCCGTCAGGGCACCGCCGGCGATGCGGCGCCGCAGCTCCCGGCGGAGCGCTTCCTGCAAGGCGTCGAATCGCAACTTCTGAGGCATATTCTTAAAGAATTAGGACTAGATGCAATCTATTCTTTAAGAATAGTACAAATCTTCTCAAAAAGCACGCGCCATTTATCGTCCTTTTGTGTATTTCCACTTCTTGAGGAAATCTTTTGGTTGACTTGGTTTGCATCCACATTTATCACAGACAAACCTTCTCGTTTCCCTAATTAGAAAGCAAAGGCGAAAGTCAGCGTTGACCCACTGCTGCCCAAAACTAGGTCCCCTGAAGGCAGCCCTGTCCCAACCGGCCGCGCAGTACGGCGCCGCGTTGTCGCCGGGCTGACGGCAGGAGCTTTTACAGGAAGGAAGATTCAACCTGTACAGACGCGGCGGAACTCCGCAATGCAGCAATGGTTCCGGCCGCATCAAGCTCCCTGTGCTGTTTCCCCCCGCTGGAGATGTGCCCGTTGGGCCGCACCGGACCATTAGAGTCCGGCGGCCAGGCTGTCCCGGCAAACCGCTTGCGCCCGTTCCCACGACCCTGTTGGTGAGGGCGGACGAAAGCGTTCTTGTTTTGGAGAACATTCCTTATGAACCCTTGCTATCTGCACCTGAAGATTTGCGAAGGATGCGGGCGTCTCTGGGCCCGCAGCCAGGCCACTGCCGAGGTATATTGCCGCGCCTGTGCCGTCCACTTTGCCGATTTCCCCGCCCCGGGCAGCCGGCGCCAAAAAGGCCGGCCGCGGAAAGATGGACGCCGCCCCGTCCTGGCCCGCGGAGGTGCGCAATGAGCGCCGCCCTGCCGCTGGTCGATCTTCGCGCCTCGGAATTGGCGCATTCGTTGCCCGTGGTTCGGGCCCAGGCTGCATGCCCGGCAGACCGTCCCTCTGCACCGGACCCGGCTCTCGCGTTCTACCGCAAATACACGGAGGCCATGCTGCGGCGGTACATGCGGCTCTCCCTGCGCGTAGGCCGCATGCCGGCCCTGCTGGGCCACGATGCCTTTCGCGGCCGTATGAGCACGTACCGCGTCCACAGCTTTGAAGACTCGGTGATCTTTGTCTATGACGTGGAGAAATGCCTGAAGAAGCTGGACCGCTTTTCGCAGGAGCTGATCCGGCGGATTTGTCTGCAGGAGTACACCCAGGGTGAAGCAGCCGGCCTGCTGCACATCAGCCTGCGAACCGTTGTGCGGCGTTATGGCGATGCGATCGATGCTCTGACCCGCATCTTTCTCGAACACAAGCTGCTGGATATTGAGCCAATGGAAGGACGGCGTTCGAAGTAACCTGCAGACGCCCGCCTGTCACGCACGCCGTGTACGGGCGGGCCTCCCTCACGGTCAGGGACGGCGCTGGTTCTAAGAGTTACAGCGATGCCACAGTCGCGAGCATCAGCAATGCCGCTGCAACGGTAGCCGCACGGTACAGGGTATCTCCCGGTGGCTGTATGGGCCTTCTGGCAATAAGTTTTCGGACTCGCGCCATTGTCACCTCCCCTGGTAAAAATCTGTCGTTGATAGGACGTATTCTGCGCGCCTTCAGATACGGTTTTTGAAAAATATTTCTTGAATCCGATTACCTCCGGCACCGGGCAGGCCGGGGATTCCGCGTATGAGACGATGGTTGCGTGATGGAAGCCAGCCGATTTGCCGTTGCCATTCTCGCGGCGGGCCGTGGCACGCGGCTCAAATCGAAGCGCGCCAAGGTCCTCCACTCTATTGGCGGTAAGCCGCTCTTGCGCCACGTGGTGGATGCTGTTCTCGTCAGCACCCCGCCGGAGCGCGTCTTTGTCGTAACCGGGCATCAGGCGGAGGCGGTCGAAGCAGCGCTGGCGCCGACCGGCGTCCGGTTCGTGCGGCAGACGGAGCAGCGCGGCACCGGCCACGCCGTACAGATGCTGCGGCCGGCGGTGGAAGGTTTCAGCGATCTGCTGGTGCTCTCCGGCGACGTGCCGCTGATCCGCCCGGAGACGATCGAGGCCATCCGCGGGTTCCACGTGGAACAGGCCGCGGCCATGACGATCCTGACCGCTCGTCCGGAAAATCCCTTTGGCTATGGCCGCATCTTTCGCACCGCGCCCGACCGGCCGGACGTGGCCGCCATCGTGGAACAGAAGGCCCTGCGCGACGAAGACCTGCACGCGGGCGAGATCAACTCGGGCATCTACGCGTTTCGTACTGTGCCGCTGTTTGCCAACATTGGCCGGCTAAGCCCGGAGAATGCACACGCGGAATATTACCTGACCGATATGGCGGCGATTCTGCGTGCCGCCGGCGAGCGCGTGGTGGCGCTGGAGACCGCCGATGCAACCGAGGTGCTGGGCGCCAACACCATCGCCGAGATGATGCAGTTGGATGCGGCGCTGCGATTGAATACCGCGCAGCGGCTGATGGCAAACGGCGTGACCATCTTCCGCCCGGAGACCTGCGTGATCGATGCCGCTGTGCGTGTCGGGGCCGATACCGTGATTGAGCCGTTTGTGCAGTTGCTGGGCGACACCGAAATCGGCGAGGACTGCCGCATCCGCTCCTACTCCGTGATCCAGGACAGCAGGCTGGCGGCGGGCGTGCTCGTCCGCAACCACTGCGTGCTGGACCATGCAGCGGTCGGCGAGGGCGCGATGCTGGGGCCGTTTGCCCATCTGCGCCCGCAGAGCGAGATTGGCCGCGGCGCGCATGTGGGCAATTTTGTCGAGACAAAGAAGACGCGGCTGGGCGATGGATCCAAAGCCAACCATCTCGCGTATCTGGGAGATGCGGCGATCGGCGACGGCTGCAACATCGGCGCCGGCGTGATCACCTGCAATTACGATGGCGCGGCCAAACATCCCACGCAGATCGGCGATGGCGTCTTTGTCGGCAGCAACGCCACGCTGGTGGCGCCGGTGACCCTTGAAAAGAACAGCTATGTTGCGGCAGCGTCATGCATTACGGATACGGTGCCGGAAGACGCGCTGGCGTTGGGCCGCGCGCGGCAGACCGTGAAACCCGGATGGGCCGGTGAGCGCCGAAAAAAATTGCGGAAACCGTAACAATCTCTTCGTCGCTGCCGCAGACAAAACCGTTCCCGCCGCGGCAGCGGAATGCTACCCTACATTAGGTAAGCAGATCCTCTTCCTGCTGCCCCGCGTGTCTTTCTCTCCCGTCAGACGCGCCAATCCAATCTCTCTGAAATGGACCCTATGGCCACCACTGCTTCTGTTCCCTGCGATGTAAAGAATCTTGACCTTGCTGACTCCGGAAAGCGCCGCATTGAATGGGCCAACCAGTCGATGCCCGTCCTGCAGACCATCCGTAAGGAGTTCATCAAGAACCAGCCGTTGAAGGGAATGCGGGTTGCGGCATGCCTGCACGTCACCACGGAGACCGCCAACCTGATGATCACGCTGCGCGACGGCGGCGCAGACATCGTACTGTGCGCCTCCAATCCGCTTTCGACCCAGGATGACGTGGCCGCATCGCTGACCCGCGACTACGGCATCTCGACCTTCGCCATTAAGGGCGAGAACAATGAAAGCTACTACTCGCACATCATGGCGGCCATCGATCACAAGCCTCACCTGACGATGGATGACGGCTGCGACCTGGTCTCCCTGCTGCACACCAAGCGTAAGGACGTGCTCGACGGCGTCATCGCGGGCACGGAAGAGACGACGACCGGCGTGGTCCGGCTGCACGCCATGGCGAAGGAAGGCGTGCTGCGCTATCCGATCATCGCGGTTAACGATGCCCAGACCAAGCACATGTTCGACAACCGCTACGGCACCGGCCAGTCCACGCTGGATGGCATCGTGCGCTGCACCAATATTCTGCTGGCCGGCACCCGCTTCGTCGTCGCCGGATACGGCTGGTGCGGCCGGGGGCTTGCCTCCCGCGCACGCGGAATGGGCGCCGATGTCATCGTGACGGAGATCGATCCAGTGCGCGCCATTGAGGCCGTAATGGACGGCTACCGCGTCATGAGCATGGCGGAGGCGGCAAAGATCGGCGACATCTTTGTGACCGTCACCGGCAACAAGAGCGTGCTGCGGCAGGAACACTTCGAGCACATGAAGAATGGCGCTGTCGTGGCGAACTCCGGCCACTTCAACGTCGAAATCGACATTCCGGCGCTGGAGCGCCTGTCCTCGTCGCATCGTGTCGCGCGCGAGTTTGTCGAAGAGTATCTGATGAAGGATGGCCGCCGCATCTTCCTGCTGGGCGAAGGCCGCCTCATCAACCTGGCGGCTGCCGAAGGGCATCCCGCCTCTGTCATGGATATGAGCTTTGCCAACCAGGCCCTGAGCGCGGAGTATCTGGTGCAGAACCACGCAACACTCAAGCCGCGTGTTTACGCGGTGCCGGAGGAGCTGGACCGGCGCGTCGCCCGCCTGAAGCTGGAGGCCATGGGCTGCAAAATCGACAAGCTGACGCCGGAACAGGAAGAGTATCTGGCGGGCTGGTCCGAAGGCACCTAATCGCTGCCGCGGGTCTGCCGGTATAAAAACAACAGCAGATTCCCTGCGGGAATGACAACAAGAAAGACAAGGGCAACGGCAACAGCAGATTCCCTGCGGGCATGACAGCAAGAAAGACAAGGGCAGCGGCAACAGCAGATTCCCTGCAGGAATGACAACAAGAAAGACAAGGGCGACGGCAACAGCAGATTCCCTGCGGGAATGACAGCAAGAAAGACAAGGGCGACGGCAACAGCAGATTCCCTGCGGGAATGACAACAAGAAAGACAAGGGCAATAGGAAACTAAAAAGCGGCTCCTGTGCGGAGCCGCTTTTTTCTTGCTTGAAGAGTGTTAATTAATCCTGCGCGCCAGCCGTTCCCGCTCCATGCCATCGAGCGCGGTCCACAGTGCGTGCGCCGCAGCTTCCGCCGCGTCGAGTGCCTGGTTGGCCTGCTCAGGCGCCGTCGCGAGCTGCTCCGCCAGCGCCTGCTTCCAGACAGAGGCGTGGTGCACGTCCGCTGTGCGATGCAGCGTGAAGTAGCGGCAGGTTGCATCATCCGCGCCGTAGTGCTGCCGCAGCCCCGCGGCCTTCTCTTCCGCGATACGCGGCACCTGCGACTCATACGCGTAGAGTGCGGCCAGCGCGACGGCGGTGTTCTCCGCCATCAACGAGCGGAATCGGGCGATCAGGGCCAGGGTCTCCGGTTGCAGATTCCGGCGGCGCACCTCGGCGTTGGTCGCGCCCATGCCCTGCGCAAAGTCCATCCACAGGTCGCTGTGCGGCCGGCCGCCCGGCGCGTCGATTCCCTCTTCATCCGCCAGATTGCGCAACACCGTACGCCGCAACTCCGCATCTTCAAGACTGGCGTGCAGCGCGCTCAGATACGTCGGGAACGCCGAAACATGCGACCAATACTCCGCCGCGTACTGCCGCAAATCTTCGCGGGTTAACTCCCCGGCCGACCACGCCCGGTAGTACGGGTGCGTCAGCAGGTCATAGCGCGCAATGCGTTGATCGAGTTGGGAAAGGAATGCTTCACTGACAAACACGAGGTTCCTCCGGGTGCATCAAGTTTTGGCTGCCGCGTGGATACTGCCACTGTATCCGATCGGCGGCTGTGCTTTCAAAGCGTCTTTTTCGACGCCAGGGGATAGGGGTGCACCACCTGGCCGCCGTCGTGCTCTTTGAGCGCCTGCAGTAACTCTGCCGCGCTCGCATGTGACACCGGATGCCGCCAGTCCGGTGCAAGATCGAGGAGCGGCCGCAGCACGAAGGCGCGGTTCTGGATCTCCGGATGGGGCAGCGTCAGCCGCGGCGTTTCAAGCACCCGGCCGTCGTAATCCAGCAGATCCAGGTCCAGCGTTCGTGGTCCTTTGGGAACGGCATGCTGCCGGTCGCGACCGTGGTCCCGCTCAATCCGCAGCAACGCGTCCAGCAGACCTTCCGGGGGGAGCGCGGTGCCAACAAGTGCGACAGCATTCAGAAAATCCGGCTGTGCAAGA
>JAJXUS010000064.1 GCA_021782675.1 Acidobacteriota bacterium | reverse complement strand
GTCGAGCAGGTGCATGCCGAAGGATTCTTCGGAATCGGCCAGCAGTCCGGGCTCATAGCGTTCCGCCGCCACAAACACCGGCACGCCGGCCTCGCGCGCAATCACCAGCGGCTCGTCGCCAAACTCCTCCGCCGTGCCCGCGGGATCTACCGCCAGAGGAAGCGTGGAGCGCCGCCCATAGCCGCGCGAGAGCACATCTACGCGCAAACCGCGCGCGGCGAGCGCCCGCGCCAGCGCAATCGTCAACGGCGTCTTGCCCGCGCCGCCCACCGAGAGGTTGCCGATGCTCACCACCGGCCAGCGCAACCGCCGTACCTGCTCCTGCCCGCTGCGCAGCCGCCACGCGCGCAGCGCCAGCCCCAGCCGGTAGACCGGCACCAGCGGCAGCAGCAGCTTGCGGCTCATGTTCACGGTTGCCGCCCCCTCGGCGGAGTGTCCGGCAGCAACGCCCGCAGCGCCTGCACACAACGCGCGGTCGCACCCGCCTGCGCGTCAAAAACATGCCTGGCGCGGGCGCCCATCGCCTCGGCCTCGGCGCCATTCATCAGCAGCTCCGTCAGAGTCGCGGCCAACGCGGACTTCTCCGCGATGCGCAGCGCCTTGTGCGTCAACAGGTCTTCGGTAATGGCGCGAAAATTGGCGTAGTGCGGCCCCATCACGATGGGCACGCCGAATTGCGCCGGCTCCAGCGGATTGTGCCCGCCCGCCGCCACCACGCTGCCGCCCACAAACGCTACCGCGGCCAGCGCATAGACGCCGGCCAGTTCGCCGATGGTGTCGAGCAGGATAACCTCGCCCCGCCGCACTGGCCGCGGCGCAACACCCCACTGCGAGCGACGCACCCAAGCTACGCCCGCCCGATCCAGTAGCGCAGCCACCGGGGCAAACCTCTCCGGATGCCTTGGCGCCAGCACCATCGCCAGACGCGCATCGGCTGCGAGCAGCCTCGGCCACGCCTCCATCAGCGCCGCCTCTTCGCCCTCCAGCGTGCTGCCCGCCACCACAAACCGCAGCCCCGCGCTCTGTGCGCGCAGCAGGCCCGTGGCCTCGCTCTCTTGCGCGGCCCGCACGTCAAACTTCAGATTCCCCGCCACGGTCACGGCATCCGCCGCGCAGCCCAGAGCCCGCAGCCGCGCCGCGTCGGTCTCACTCTGCGCCAGCACCCGCGACAGCCGATTCAAAAATCGCTTCCACAGCCACCGCATGCGCCGGTAGCGCGGCCAGGAGCGGTCAGAGATGCGCGCGTTCACCACCGCCACGGGAACGCCGCGCCGGAAGCAGCCGTTGAGCAGGTTCGGCCAGAACTCCGTCTCCGCCAGAATCATCATCCGCGGCCGCAGTGCGTCGAGATATGCCCGTACCGCCCAGCCCAGGTCGAGCGGGCAGTAGAACACGCGCTCCGCCCCGAACCGCTGTCGTGCCAGCTCCTGCCCGGTCCGCGTCGTGGTGGAGATCACCAGCCTGTACCCGGGAAACTCCTGGTCCAGCTCACCGATCAGCCGGCTCACCGCAAGCACCTCGCCCACCGAAACCGCGTGCAGCCACAGGATTGGCTTGGCGCCCTGCCGCAGACGCTCCGGCACCCGACCGAGGCGCTCCCCCAGCCCCTGCCGGTACTTGTGCGTGGTGGCCATCTTCCACAGCCACCACGGCGCGCTCATCAGCAGCGCCAGGGCCAGCCCCAGGTTGTAGAAAAACAATGTCATCCGTGACGGAATTCGCCTTCCCGCTGTCTAACCTTAGAATGATACAGTCGGGTGCGATGACCTCCTGCCGTCTACTTCCGATCCTGCTTCTGGGCGTGGCTCTCACGGCCTTCGCCGAGGACCATGCACCTCCGCCGGTCACCCCCGCGACCTCCTTCCCGGCCGTGGAAGTTCACGATGCCGAGCACCTCGCCATCGCCGTCGAGCCCTACGAGACCAAGGACAAGCAGGAGCTCTTCAACTTCCACGACTATTACAAGTACGGCGTCTATCCTATCCGCCTCATCATCACCAACAACGGCGACCACCCCATCTCGCTGCGCGAGGCGCGCATTCTCTTTCAGTCGGCGGATGGGCAGCGCGTGCAAGCCGCCGAGCCTGAGGACGTGGAGCGCCTCATGGGCAACTACGATCCGCGGCCCATGGCTGTCCCCACTCCGCTCCCCGGGATTCACTTCCATCACAAGAACCACAACAAGCAGATCGAGGACGACTTCAACCAGTTTGAGTATCAGGCCCTGGTCGTGGAGCCTCATACCACCCGCGCCGGCTTCCTCTTTTACGTCCTCACCAGCGGCTCCAATCCTCTGCGCGGCGCCGATCTCTACGTCAATGACCTGCGCAGCGCCAGCGGCCAGCAGTTCTTCCCCTTCCAGGTTCCCTTCAACAAGTACTTGAACGCCAAGTCCGGCCACTAGGGCCGTGCGCCGGCCGACTGTTTGCCGGCTGCACTTCATCAAAATTTTGGAACGATGCATCGACGCGTGCGAAGATTTCCGCAGAGTCAGGGTCAACCATGCCTACCACAACGCTTGCGAAGAAGAAGCGGGACGAGCTGCTCAGCACCTTGAAAGCCCGCTTTGAGAGCAACATGAAACGCCACAAGGGAATGGCCTGGGCCGATGTGCTGGCCAGGCTGCAAGCCGGCGAACGCAAGCTGGCTTCGCTGCAGCAGATGGAGGCGACCGGCGGCGAGCCCGACGTGGTGGGATTCGACAAGCAGACCGGCGAGTACATCTTCTACGACTGTGCGCCGCAGAGCCCCATCGGCCGCAGAAGCATCTGTTACGACGGGGCCGGGCAGAGAAAGCGCGAAGAAGAGGGCCTGCCCGTTGCGGGGAATGTATTGGACATGGCCGTCGCCATGGGCATCGAGCCACTCAGTGAAGAGGAGTACCGGTACCTGCAAACGCTGGGCGCGTTCGATACCAAATCGCAGAGCTGGCTCAAGACTCCGGTGGCAATCGTAGAGTTGGGCGGCGCCATCTTTGCCGATCGCCGCTACAACACGGTCTTCGTCTATCACAACACCGCGCCCTGTTTTTATCGCGCCCGGGGGTTTCGCGGCTCATTGCGCGTGTGAGGCGCCTCTCCTGAAGCCCACATCCCAAGTGCTCTCTTGTCCTGCGAGGGCCGATACAACCGCCGGCAATTTGGTTGCCATCTCACCCCGGAAGGGAGAATGACATGGCAACGAAAAAGAAATCATCCTCTACGAGGAAGTCCGCTTCAAGGGGCAAGTCAGCCGGGAGCAAAAAGAAGTCGGCCGCGAAGCGCACATCCTCCACCAGCCGTAAAACCAGTTCGACCAAAAAATCTTCGGCAAAAAAGAGTTCCTCTTCCAGCACGAAGTCGACCCGCAAGTACTCCCCTGCCGCGGGCCGGAAGGTGAAGGAAGAGATGCACGAGATGAAGCGGGGCAAGCTGAAGACCGGTTCCGGCAAAAAGGTAACGAGCCGCAAGCAGGCCATCGCCATCGGGCTCTCAGAAGCTCGCCGCGCGGGAAAAAAGGTTCCCTCCAAAAAGAGATGAGCGGCGCGCCGGTTCGGCGCGCCGCTCTCCATCCCGCTCTCCCCCCGCATGTCACCACGAGTGTTTGATCAGCGTATCGAAGCCGAATCCGCCGTTGGGATCGCGGGTGGCGCTGAACGACACGCGCGGCGAGACCTGATATTCGCCCTGGATCACCTGGTCCTGCGTCGATGCCACATTGGTTGAGAAGGTGATGAACAGATTGCCGGTCACGCGCTGGCGAATCGTGATCATGGCTCCCGGCGGCCCCTGGTTGGTGCCGCTCTGCAACACCGGGCTCACCGACAGCTGCGAGATTCCGGCCACCTTGGAGATGCGGCTCGTCACCTGGCTCGATACCTGCGATGCCACCAGCGCCTCCGCCTGCTGGTTCGCAGGCGTGGCATTGTTGGCGGCGGCCTCGGTGGTATTGCCAAAGGCGAGTAGATGAATAATGTCCGCTGTCGGCAGCGCCGGATCGGAGCTGTATTCGGCATGGATCTGCTGCGCTGGACCTTGGAAGCGCATGCTGATGTTGTACTCCTGAATCGTTGTCGTCAGCGTCAAGTTGAGCACCGGCTCGGTCTGCATCGGGTTAATGAACTGGATGGTGCCGCCGGAGAGCAGAAAGCGGTTGCCGTTGATGATGAAGTCGCCGCTGGTCAGGTTGACCCGGCCCAGAATCACCGGCTGCGCGGCGGTGCCGCGCACTTGCAGATTGGCGGCGCCGTTGACGCTCAGCTGCCGGCTTACCAAGTCGATATTGTTGGTCGAGTGCACCGCCAGATTCAGCCGCACATTCTGCGCCATTCCCTGGGTAGGCGGCATGGCCACCCCGCCCGAGAGCGATCCCGCAAAGCTGGTCAGGTCAAAGCCCGGCGTAAACGACAGGTCCGTCAGGTCCACGTTGCCAGCCACCAGCGCATTCGTTGTGCTGCCGTTAAGGCGGATATTGGCGTCCATGCTCTCGCGCAGCCCCTGCGGATACAGCATGCGGATGCCCTTCGCGGCCATGCCCAAATCAAAGGTGAGGCTGGGCCGGTAGGCCACGCCTCCCTGCAATTGCACCGTTCCCCCGCCCACCGTGCCCTGAAAGCTGGCAATGTTCACACGATCTGTGGTCAGCTTCAGCACGCCGTTGCCGTTCTGCAATCCCACCGGCATGGTACCTTCCGCAAAGCTGGCGTTGACAATATCGATCTCGCCGCCAATCTGCCCATTGCTGATGGCGCCGTGGGAATCAATGTTGAGCTTCATCTGCCCACCGCTGTGAATGTCGGGGTTGAAGAGCTCCGCCAGCTTCAGGTCTACCGTGCCTCCCAGCTTGAGCGACATGGGCACGTTGTGATCGGTGGGAACATGCGCCTGAAACTGAAGATCGGTGTCCGTGCCGCGTATCGCTCCCGGTGGCACGTCAAGAACGCCGTCTTTATAGTTCACCTGGATCGGCGCCGCCTCGGCCAGTTGAATGCTGCTCTGGTAAGCCACGTTCAGCACCGGGATGGTGATGTGCGCTTCGAGTTGCTTTATGTTCTTCACCGGCCCATGCACGGTGGCGTGAACCTGCGTCTGACCGCGGATGTTCTGTGCCTCCGTGGGCGAATAGATCGCCAGCAGCGGCTGCAGGTTCAGCACCGATGTGTCCAGCGACGCATCCGTCATGTAACCGCCGGTCATCTGCATCCGTGCCTTCGCCTGGATGTTCGTGTTCATCGCATTCGAGCTCAGCGTCGCGTTGGCCACGTGATCGGCCACTCCCAGCTGCAGATTGATCGCGTTGATGGTCTGGTTTGAAACCGTCAATGTGGGAATCTGCACGCTTGCCTGCAGCGCCGGATTATCCAGGCTTCCCTGGCCCGAGGCATGCAGTTGCACAACCCCACTGGCCTTGATGCCGCGAGCTTGGACAGCGGCAAGTTGATCCAACTTGATGCCCGGCGAGGTTACCTCTGCCTGATATGTGCGCTGCCGCGGCTGCACCGTCACCTTCGCCTGCACCGCGCCCGCCTGCATCTGAACAGAGAGATTCGCCTGCGCCTGCTGCCCGTTGCCGGAGAACTGGGCGCGAATCGCATTGATGGGCTGCTGATACGCCGACACCTTCGTCAACGCCAGGTTGCCCGTTCCCTCGGGATTGGCCAAGCTGCCGTGCAGGTTGATATGGCTATTCAGCGTGCCCGTCACCGGCGGCGGATTGGTCATGAACTTCGCCACATCGGCCACCTGAATCTGCGCGACGCTCACCTGCGCCTGCAGCGGGCTCTGTTTGCTGAAGGCCCATTTCTTCAATCCGGCGCGCGCATTCACGGTAATGCTTCCCTGCGTCGCCGGCTGCAGCACTGCGTTCTGCAGACTGGCGTGATCGGGGCTGGCATCTACGCCGGCGTGAATCGACTTCCAGTCCGACTGGTTCAGGTGCAGATGCATCGCCGTGAACTGGCCGGTCAGATGAGGCGCGGCCGTAGACCCGGTGACGTCGCCTGCAAACGACGCTGTGCCTGCCAGTTCCAGCGGTTGCTGATTGGGCGCCGGTGTGCGCAGGGAATTCATCATCGTCCCCAGTTCGCGCAGATCGTTCGCCTGCAGCCGAATGGCCAGGCTGGAGTTCTTGCTGACCGTACCATTCAGCGTCAGCGTCGTTTGCCGCGTGCGCACGTAACTATTGACAAGTTGCAGCCTGCCGTCGGCTCGCGTGTACGTGGCGTGAATCTCGCTGTCCACCGGAATGACACCCGCATTCGCATTCTCAGGAGTGGTATTTGCCACGTCCATCAGGTTGGCATTCGCGCTCGAAGAGGGAGCAGGCGCTTTGCTTTCGCCCCGCTTGTGTGTCCCCGACACGTCGCCATGGATTCCTGCATCCGCGCGCGCCACCAGGTCGTTCATCGTCTTGCCCCAGCTCGCCGTCGCGGTCGCGTTCAGCGTGCCCGCCAGCGCCACAGCCGGCGTGGCCGCCGATTTACCTGCCACTCCTTTTAACTGCGCCAGCGAAATGTTGCGCAGCGCCGCTTTGAAGCTGGAGTGCGAATCCCCGCCCAGATTGGTCATCGTGCCCTGCGCCGTCACCTCGCCCCCCAGCACGCCGGCATGGAAGTCTCTCAGAGCTGCATTGCCGTTGGCCACGGTGTAGTGGGCGTCGAGGTTCGTCACCTGGGTCGCCATCGTGCTCGACTTCATGGCCAGCCGGTCGCTGCTCAAATCGCCATTCACCGTCAGGGTCTTCATCAGCGGCTGGTTGGGAACATCGTTGAAGTAGATGTCGCCCGCGGCCCGCAGCACTCCCGCCGGCAGCGTGGGCTTGCCGAGAAACTGCCCCATCTGCGCCGCATCGATCGCCACGTGATAGTCCACCTGCACGGCGGGATTTTCATGATAGTGACTCACAGTTGCCGAGATAAGCACCTGCGAGTTGCCCACCGAGAGCCTCGCGCTGGGCACCTGGAAGGCTGTCGGCGTGAGCGCGAAGGAGACTGACAAATCGTGCGGAATGGGATTGTAGGAGCCATACTTCAGGTGCCCGTCGCTGTAGGCCAAATCGCCGCTGTACCTCTCTCGCGGCGCGTCGTATGCGGCGCGCAGATTCAGGTTGTGCAGGTCCGCTTCCATCGCCTTCGGCTGATCGTTGTAGTAGACCTGGCCTCCCTCCAGCACCGCGTGGCGCACGCCAAGATCGAAGAGCGTGTTATTGCTGCTACTGCTGCTGCTCGAGTGCAGGGTGGGCAGATTCGACTTGCCGTTCTTGTCTACGTAGATCCACACCACTGGCTTGTCGAGGCGCAGGCTGCTCAGATACCACTTGCGGTGAATCAGCGACACAATGCGCACGCCCACCTCGGCGTGCTGCAACTGCAGCAGCGGCGGCGCGGGATGCGCTCCCGCCCCATCCACCCGCACCCCATAAACATCCAGGCTGAGCGTTCCCCAGTGGAGCACAAAATTCTGCAGGTTCACATCGACACCCAGTGCCTTGCTGGCCTGTTTGTCGGCAAAATTCAGAATTGCGGTGTGCACGCCGTCCGTGTCGATCAGGGCGCCGAGCACCACCAGTGCGGCAATCAACAGGCAGATAAGGCCCAGAACCGACCAGCCGAAAATGCGCCAGCCGCGATGCCTCCGCTTTGGCCTTTGCGGCGGTTGTGGATCGGGCTCTTCGGGATGGGGGGGGAATTTGAGTGCGGTATTCATGGGGCCCTCATTAAAATGCCTGCCCGATGGTGATGAAGTACTGCGTCGCGTTCACGCCGCTGATCGGGTTCAGATTGCGGCCGATATCGAACCGGATCGGACCTACCGGCGTGGCGTAGCGCAATCCAACGCCGACGTTGTTGGAATAGAGCGAGGTGAAATCGTGAAATCCGACGTTGGGAAAGACGTTGCCGCCATCGTAAAACAGAACGTATCCCAGACCCTTCATGATTTTGGAGAGCGGAATGCGTGCCTCGGAGTTCAGGATGAGCTGCTCGTTGCCGCCCGCCGGAACCTGGATGAATGAGCACGCCGAGCTGGAGCCGCTGCTGCAAACCTGCACCGAGCGCTGCGGTCCGGCGCCGTCCAGCGGAAATCCGCGCAGGGTGTTCCCGCCGCCGGTGAAAAAGGCTTCGCTGAGCGGCACAAAGCTGCTGTTGAATGGCTGTGCCAGTCCGATGCGGATGCTGTCGGCCAATACAATGTGATGGAATTTTTCTTTATAGAAAGCCGCCTGACCCGTCAATTTCGCAAAGTCTACGCTCGATCCCAATTTGCTGGAATTGAAGTCGAGTTCCAGCGAATCGAGAACGCCGCGATGCTCGTCCATGGGGTTGTCGCGCGTATCGCGCGTAAAGTTGGAGGCAAACGTGGAGAGGTGAATGTGCTGGTCCCGCGTGGGAACCAGCGCGGGAATCAGAACCCGCGTCAGGTCCGTCTTGGTGTAGCTGTAGCGGAAGAACACGATGTTCTTCTGCGCGTGATCCACCGGCCTTTGCTGCTGAATACTGGCCGTCTCCACCTGTGAAGAAAATACCGGGTTCTCTTCGTTGCGCTCGTAGGATATCTGCGAGGTCGCCTTCCAATGACTCCAATGAAAGTTGGGGTCGATGTAATACAGAGCGGCGCGTTGATCCAGGCGCCCGGCAAACGCGGTCGCCGTAATCGACTCGCCTTTGCCGCGCAGATTGTTACGCGTGTACTGCGCCGTGCCGCGGGGCCCGTAAAAGGTGGTCTGGCTGGTTGTAAATATCTTTGGCACGCCCACCG
>JAJXUS010000063.1 GCA_021782675.1 Acidobacteriota bacterium | reverse complement strand
TGCCGGAACCTGACGGGCCCATGATGCTGAGAAACTCACCTGGCTGAATCTCCAATTGAATGCGGCGCAGCACCCAGAACTGCCCGGCGCCCAATTTGTAACTACGTTCGATATTTTTCAGGGAGATCATTTTTCCTCGTGCACTATTCCGTTCGCAAAGCTTCCGTTGGTTCCACCGCAGCGGCGCGACGCGCCGGGATGTATGCTGCCAGCAATCCAACCAGGCTCAACACAGTAGCGACCGCCAGCAGCGTGAGCCCGTCATGCTGGCTTACCCCGTAGAGAAAACTCCGCAGCAGGTGCCCCAGCAGAGATGCGGCGAGCATCCCCAGCGCCAGTCCGGTGCCGAGTAGCCGCCCCGCCTGCCGCATCACCACTCGCAGAATGTCTGCCCGTTGCGCCCCCAGCGCGATCCGCACGCCAATCTCCCGCGTACGTTGGGCGACACTGTAGCTCAGCAGTCCATAGAGTCCCGCCGCGGAGATCAGTACCGCAGCGACGGCAAAGATCCAGAGCAGCCGCGCCGCCAGCGTCTGGCTGCCAAGCTCCCCGTCGATCTTTTGTCTGAAGGTTTGTATAGAGCCGACACTGACAGCCGGAGCCACCTGCGTGAAGATCTCGCGGATGGCAGGTATCATCACCTTCGGATCGCGCTGCGTGCGCACCACCAGCTCTCCGACGATGGAGGCGATAGGGTACATCGGGTCGGTGGCCGTCATCTGCAGCAGGTCCACGTACGCCATGGGGATAGATGCTTCGCCGACGCGTCCGACCGGCGCATCCCCTACAACGCCAACGACGCGTACATTTCCCAAAATACCCTTGGTTTTTGGATCGTCATCAAGTATCAACCGCTGATCGAGCGGATCCTTCCCTGGGAGAAACTTCCGGACAAACGCTTCGTTGACAATGGCGACCGCCTGCGTCGACGGCCTGTCATCTTCCGTGAAGTAGCGGCCCCGCTGGAGCGCCATTCCCAGCACCTGGAAAGCGTCTGGAGTGGCGAACGCCAATTGCACGTGCTGTTCCCGGCCCGGCACACCAAACACATGGAATCCATCCGTCATGTTCACCTGGTAACTAAGGGGAGCGCGTGTGACGATGGCGGCACGCTGCACGCCAGGCAACGCGCGGACGCTCTCCAGCAGCGGCAGATCAACTGTGTTGATGGTGGGTTGCGATTTCTCGAAAATATCGAACCCATTCACAGGGAAAAACATTGCATCGATCAGATTGTGCTGGTTAAAGCCAAGATCGAGATTGTGCAGGGCATAGAGCGTGCGCAGCAGCAGACCCGCGCTGAAGAGCAGCACCAGCGACAATGCCAGTTCGCCCACGATCAGGAAATTGCGCAGCCGAATCTGAGCCAGTCCGCTGCCGGCTCCCAGAGTGCCCTGGTGCAGGGCGTCCTGCGGGTTTGCAGAGGCAGCCTGCAGCGCCGGGAGTGTTCCAAAAAGAATCGCGGACAACAGAGAAAGCGAGATCAGCAGCGCAACGACCGGAGCGTCGATGAAGATGTCCGCAGCGCGGCTAAGATTCGCTGCGATGGCATGATGCAGCAATCGCAGGCACAAAATCGCAAGCCCATAGCCAAGCAATCCGCTTGCTCCGCCGATCAACAGGCTTTCCGTGAGAAATTGACGGACGATGCGTCCGCGGCCAGCCCCCAGTGCCGCGCGCACTGCGATTTCGCGGCGGCGGGCGGAGAGCCGGGTCAGCATCAGCCCTGCGACATTGGCGCACGCGATGAGCCAGACTAATAAGACTGCGCCCTGAAGCGCCAGCAGTCCGGAGCGTGCCGACCCCACGAACATCTTGCGGAGCCCGACCACCGCCACCTGCTTATCGAGGTCCATACTGGCGTACCGCCGGACGAGATCGGCTTGAATGCCCATCAGTTCGGCATGCGCGGACGCAATGCTGATCCCGGGCCGCAGGCGACCGATGCCATTCAGAAAGCTGCTGTCCCGCGTCATGGTCGGCAGCGGCTTCAGCATGGTCCAGACAACTGGGCCATCGTCGTTCAGTGGCAGGTAGAAGTGTCGCGGCATCACGCCGATCACCGTATAGGCGCCGCTTCCAATCTGCAGCGTCTTCCCGAGAATGCCTGGGTCGCTGTGCAGATAGGTCCGCCATACAAAGTTGCTGACCACGACCGGGTTGCCGGTTCCGTTCCGGTCTGCGGGAACGAAAGTCCGGCCGAGCGCGGGCGTGGCCTGCAGGGTGGTAAAGAAATTGGCGCTGGCCTGTTCGTTGATCGAAAAGTCCGTTGAGCCATCCGGCTTTTTCAGATTGAAGAACAGGGATGTATACCACGCGATTGATTGGAAGGACTTCGTCTCCGCACGCCAGTCCTGAAGATTGGGCAGTGATGACACACCCGGTAGACCTTGATTGCCGGGCTGCGGATTCCCCAGTGCTACCAGTCGAGTGGGATGGGGTACGGGCAGAGGCCGCAGCAACACTCCGTCTAGAACGGTAAACATGGCTGCGCTGATACCAATTCCCAACGCTAATGTAACGATAGCGGTTACAGTAAATCCTGGAGCTTTGCGCAACTGGCGCAGTCCGTAGCGAAGATCGTTCAGCAGTGCAGTCACAGCGGTGCCTCCTTCTTCCTACTCGGACCGAAGAATTGTGTTGGGATCGACCGCAGCCGCACGCCACGCCGGAAGCAGGCAGGCAGCAAATGCAATAGCCGGCAGCAGGAGTGCGGTGGTTCCGGCGGCCAGGGGATCGGCCGGGGAAACATCGGGCAACAAAACCTGGGCGAAATGCGCGATTGCCCATCCGGCGAACAATCCAGCCAGCAGTCCGGCGAACGTGGGTACCATCCCTTCGCGAACGACCATGATCAGAATTCGACCCTTGCTGGCGCCCAGCGCAATACGAACAGCAACGTCGCGGGTCCGCTCCGCCACGCTGACGGCAAGAACCCCGTAGATGCCGAGCGCGGCCAGCGCCAGCGCCGATAGGCCAAACGCCAGCAGCAGGACCATCTCAAAGTGCTCCAGCGCCACCGATGCGCGGATCACCTGCGGCAGGGTGCGGACCTCCGGAATCGGAATCGTCGGGTCGGTGGCATGAATCGCGCGCTCAATGGAGGCCACAAGGCTGCCGGTATCTCCGGCCCCGCGCACCATGAAATATCCCGTCGCAGAGAAGGGTGTGACATCCGTATAGGGCAGGTAGACCATGCGATCGGGCTCAGAGGTCAGGCTGCGGCTGTGCGTGTTTCCCACCACACCGACCACGGTCAACGTCTCGTCCCCGCGCGTGAAGGTTCGGCCGATGGGGTCCTGATCCGGCCACGCCGCACGGGCGGCAGCCTGGGAAATTACAACGTTGTGTGTCCCCAGGTCCCGCTCCGCCATCAGCCGTCCTTCAACCAGCGGGATCTTCATCGTAGGCAGATAACCGGGGCTGACCCAACGGAAGTTTGCATCCGGCCGCGCGCCCTCCGGCCGCGTGTCGCCCGGAATATTCATGCCGTCGATCCAGATGTTGCCATGCATGGGGAGCGCGGTGACGAAGCCGGCCGACCGAACGCCGGGCAACTGCTGCAAGGCCGGCAGCACGCGGCGATACATCTGAATGCGCGTTGCGACATTCTTGTATCGTGCATCGCCCAGATCGATCTCCGCAGCCACGACATGCTGCGGAACGAAGCCGAGATTCTTCTGCATCAGCCGCAGAAAACTGTGGGTCAGCAATGCTGCCGCCATCAACAGAACAGCACTGGCGGCCACTTCAACGGCGATCAGCGTGGCTCGGAAGCTGCGCCCATGACGGCCGCCCACGGTGCGTTCGTTGCTGGCGCGGAGAGCGTTTTGCGGGTCCGTGCGGAGCGCAGTCCACGCCGGAGCCAGCCCGAACAACAGGCCTGTGCCCAGCGTGAGCAGTAATACCGCCGCCAGCGTTTCCCACCGCAGATGAACCTGCCCCGTGCGGGGCAACGAGGACGGCGCCGCCAGCAGAAATGCCTTGACGCCAGCGATCGCGACGAAAACACCGGCCGTTCCCCCGGCGACGGCGAGCAGCATGCTCTCCGCCAGTGCGGACTGAAACAGGCGGGTGCTGCTGGCTCCTAGCGCGGCGCGAATCGCGTGCTCTCTTGCCCGCACGCGGGCGCGCGCCAACTGGACATTCGCCAGGTTCATACACGCAATCAGCAGGACGCAGCCAACAGCAGCCAGCAGGATCCACAGTCCGCGCGCGGCATCGCCATTGATGGCCTGGCGCAACGGCACTGCGGCCGTCGTGACGCGGACATTCCCCCCGGCCTTTGCGGCCAATGGAGCCAGGATGGCGTTCATCTCGGCATTTGCCTGCGGCAGGGTTGCGCCCGGGCGCAGGCGCGCGATGGCAAAGTAGTTCCAGTCCGACATTGGATCCGTGGAAGCCAGCGGAAGTACAAGCGGCCGGTAGATGTCCGCGCCGCGGCGCACGCCGGATTCAGTGAAACCCATTAGCTCCGGCGGCATGCGCAGCGATGGCGGGAGAACGCCGACGATCGTGTAGGGTACGCCGCCCAGCCGCAGGGTGCGGCCGGCGACTTTGGCGTCCGCATGAAACACCCGCCGCCATAGGGCATTGGAGATCACAACGACGTGGCCGTGGCCGTCAACATATTCCTCCGGAGTGAAGGTACGGCCAAGAATCGGATGCGTCCCCAACAGGTGGAAAAGGCCCTGTGTAGCCGACAGGACGCCGATCTCCTCTGGCGTTCCGCTGTCGCCGAGACGAAATCCTTTTGTGCCGCCCTGGTACGCCACCATCTCCGCAAACGCCGGACAGCGCTCTTGATAAAGACGGAACAGCTCCGGGTTTACGCTGGCATCGATGGTATCTCCGTAGGCTGCGACGCTGGTGTGCAGATACGTGAGCTGCTGAAAATTCCGGAACGCCAGCGGCTGCAGAATGACCGAATCGACGACCGTGAAGATCGCCGTGCTTGCGCCGATGCCCAGCGCCAGCGTCAGAATTGCCGTGAGCGCAAAGCCGGGCGACTTGCGTAGTTGGCGCAGCGCATAGCGAACGTCCTGCATCAGGCTGTTCATAGACGGCAACTCCTATTCGTCGTGCAGGGCGCGCACCGGCTCAATGGAAGCGGCGCGCTGGGCAGTCGGGGCGGAGGCCGCAATAGCCAGCAGCAGTACGGCCACCGTTCCGAGCATGAGAATCAGTGGGTCAAATGCATTGACCTGAAAGAGCAGCGAACTGAACAAGCGCGATACCAACAGCGCCGCTGTAAGGCCGATGGCGCAGCCGGCCACCGCCAGCCGCGCGCCGGAAGCCAGCACCAGCCGGCGGATGCCGGTGCGGGACGCGCCCAGCGCCATGCGAATGGCAATCTCCTGCGTGCGCATCGCCACGGTAAAGGCAATCACGCTGTAGATGCCGAGCATAGCCAATAGTGCGGCGATGATGCCGAAGGCGCTGATGATCGCAGTGTTGAAGCGGCGCGGGGCCTCTGTGTCGGAGATCGCCGTCTGCATCGTCTCCACCTGCGTAACGGCAAGCTGCGGATCGAGCGAATGAAAGACCGCGTGGATCGCGCTCTCCATAGCCGCGGGAGACTGGGCCGTGCGGACCACCAAGGACATGCCATTGCCGGAGATATCGTCCGCTGCAGCGAGTTTTCCGAGAGACGGCACCCACTGGTCGACCGGCTGGTAAAACTGCTCGGACGTTTCTGCGTCCGGCGCGTCCGTCTTAATGTCTGCCACCTCCCCGACAACCGTTATAGGCAGCCCGGAATATTGGTTGCTCCCGATATGGATGTGCTTGCCGATCGGATTTTGGTGCGGCCAGTAATGCTCCGCCAGCTTACGATTCACGATGACGACCAGGGGAGCCTGGCCGTCATCGGAACCGATGAAGGTGCGCCCGCGCAACAGGGGGATGTCCATTGCGTGGAAGTACGCGCCTTCAACCTGGATGGCTTCTTCAACATTCGTCGGGACACCCTTGGGCTGGGTATAGCCCTCGGCGACGAAGCCGGTGTGATTGGACGACCCGGACATTGGCAGCCAGCTCGCCAGACCCACGGAACGCACGCCGGGTAATGCCTGAATACGGCGCAGCAGCTCGTGGTTGAACGCATCTACGGAAGTCTGTGTGCCGTATTGGTGCATCGGCAGGCTGTAACTGGCCAGCACAACGTGCTGCGGATTGAACCCGAGTGAGACATTGCGCATCTTTTGAAAGCTGCGCAGCAGCAGACCCGAGAGCACGACCAAAACCAGCGCGATGGCTATCTCCGCAACGACCAGTGCCGAGCGCAGCCGTGCATGGCTCCCGCCTGCGCTGCCCGACCGGCCGCCCTGCTTCAGCGCTGCATTCATATCGGTGTGGAGCGCGGCGAACGCAGGCGCCAGCGCGCAGATCACTCCGGTGCCAATCGCGAGCAGCAGACCAAAGCCGACCACAGCCGGGTGCATCCGGATGTCCTGAATGCGTGGCAGCGTCTCCGGCAGGTAATGGATACTGACGCGAATCAGCAACGCCGCAAGCGCTACGCCGAGCAAGCCGCCGGAGACGCTCAGCACCAGCGACTCAAGTACCGTCTGCCGCACCAAAGCGCGGCTGCTGACGCCAAGCGCCAGGCGGACGGCAGTCTCCCGCTGGCGGCGAATGGCGCGCACCAGCAGCAGTCCGGCCAGGTTGGCGCAGGCGATCAACAACACTACGAAGACAGAAAGAAACAGGATGCGCACCAGCGGGCGCGCCGACGCAGTCGTGGCGTCCTGTAGCGAGCGCACGGAAGCGGTCATTTGCAAGCCGGACATGAACGCGGGCCAGCCGCGTTCGATGGTACCGACGGCCTGATTTGCATTGGCCTGAACCTGCGCCAGCGAGACGCCGGGTTTACGGCGGCCGACCATCGGGAAATTCCACGAGCCGGCCTGCTTGGTCAGTTCATCTTCGGTCAGACTGAGCGGCACCCAGAGTTCCGTGCGGTTGAGCTGGCCCGGCTGCAAAGGAAACTCAAACCCGCGCGGCATCACGCCGATCACAACGTAGGGTCTACGGTCGAGCAGAATCGTCTTGCCCACGATGTTCGGGTCGCCGTGAAAGCGGCTCTTCCACGTGGCATAGCTCAGCACCGTGACGGGAGCGCGCTGGTCATCTTCCTTCTGCGTAAAGGTGCGGCCCATCAGCGGCTGCACGCCCAGCGTGGGGAAAACGCTGGCGCCCATGCGCGCTGCGTTGATCGCATCGGGCGCGACCTTACCGGACAGCTCAAAGCCCGTGGTGATGTAGCCGCCCAGGCTGCTCGCCGTCTTCATCGTGCGCTCATAGACGGGAATCTCGGGCGGTGCGACGGTTTGGCCGTTGCCCGCAATTGTGACGCCGTGCAGCGTATCGCCCAGCGCAAAGAGCTGGCTCGCGTGCGGAAATGGCAGCGGACGCAGCAGTACGCCATCGACGACGGAAAAGATGGCGGTGGTGGCGCCGATGCCGAAGGCCAGCGTCAGAATCGCCGTCAGCGCAAAGCCCGGCGATTTGCGCAACTGGCGCAGCGCGTAGCGAAGATCATTCCATACGGATTGCATGGCAGCTCCTGGTACTACCGCGTGGCTTTGAAAAGAACCCGGAACAGCAGATTCCCTTCGGGAATGACAACAAGAACAGCAACAAGCCTGTTCGAGGGAATGACAGCAAGAACAGCAAATGCAACGGCAAGCCCCTTACGGATAGGGCAGCAAGTACAGCAAGTGCAACAGGAGTCTTGCGGGGTGACGGTTCGGCAACCCTGCTGCCTGTTTTTCTTTTTGTCATTCCCGCAGGGAATCTGCTTCTGCTTTCCCTTTTCTGTTACTTCAGCATCTCCGTCTCGGCGGCCATCTTCTGCCGCAGGTCTGCCTCCGATACCACCTGGCCGTCGAATAGATGAATCTCCCGCTCGGCCAGCTTGGCGAAGCGTGGATCGTGGGTCACCATGCAGATGGTTGCGCCATCTTTATGCAGCTCTTTCAGCAGTTGCATTACGGCCTCGCCGTTGCGGGAGTCGAGGTTTCCCGTCGGCTCATCCGCCAGCAGGATGGAGGGCGAGCCGGCCAGTGCGCGGGCCACGGCCACACGCTGCTGCTGACCGCCGGAGAGCTGCGCGGGATAGTGCCGCAGCCGGTGCGCCATGCCGACGCGGGCCAGCGACTCATCCACGCGCCGCTTGCGCTCCACCGCCGACATGCCGGAGCGATAGGTGAGCGGCAGCTCGACGTTTTCATACACCGTCAGGTCGCCGATCAGGTTGAAGCTCTGAAAGATAAAGCCGATCTCCTGATTGCGGATGCGGGAGCGTTCGGCAAAGTTCAGGTTCTCGACCGGCCGGTCATTCAACTGATAGACGCCGCCGCTCGGCGTATCGAGCAACCCCAGAATTGACAGCAGCGTGGATTTGCCGCAGCCCGACGGGCCAGAGATGGCGACGTATTCGCCCCGCGCAATGGTCATGTGGATGCCGGAGAGCGCGTGGGTTTCGATTTCGTCGGTGTAAAAGACCTTGGTGAGTGCCTCGATGCGGATCAGAGCATCGTCCTGCGTTGGAACGGCTGTGGCCATTGGTGGTATCCCCTTCCTTGCATACTTGCGTGAAATGGTTCGGTACTCCTCCCGCAGTGTCTCTGCGGGATCAATCCAGCCGGATCCGGTCTACGTTGTCCCAGCGCGACATGTCGGAAAGGATCACCGTGTCGCCTTCCTGCAGTCCACTGAGGATCTGAATCTCATTCACCGACGCGCGTCCCACCTTCAC
>JAJXUS010000062.1 GCA_021782675.1 Acidobacteriota bacterium | reverse complement strand
CCGTGGAATCCACCACCGCCACCGTGGAATCCGCCGCCGCCGAAGCTACCGCCGCGCGATCCACCGAAGCCTCCGCCGCGGTATCCACCGCCGCCGAAGCTGCCGCGGGGTCCACCGAAGCTACCGCCGCGGGAGCCACCATAGTTGCCACCAAAGCCGCGGCTGGAGACCGAGTTGCGTGGCAGGTCATAGGCGCGGGTGATACCCGAGCCACCGTAGCTGCGGCCGCCGTAGTTGCCGCCAAATCCGCGGCTGGCTGTGGTCGTGCGCGGAACGTTATAGGAGCGCGTAATCCCGGAGTTGTAGCTGCCGCGGTTTGCGGCGACAATGCCGCGATTGCCGGTGTTTCCGAAGCTGCGGGTCCGGTTCGCGTTCATCGTACCGCGGTTGGACAGAGTGTTCCGGTTGGCCAGAGTGTTCCGGTTGCTAAAGGCACGGTTGGCCGCTACGCTCCGCATGCCATTTCCAACGCGGCTGGGGTTCACCCGTCCGCCATGGTATGCCTGCGCCCGGGCCACACTCTCATTCATCAGGCCATGGTTTGCACGGCCGGTCGCTCCGGCGCGGTTCAATCCAACACCATGGTTATAGCTCGCATTGCGGAACTGGTTGGGGCCGTAGCCGTTCGGGCCGCGCTGACCGTTATAGGTGTTGTGGATGTTTACATTGTTGATATTTACGACGTTGCGGTTATTCCAGTAGCCGCCGCGGTTCCAGTAGCCCCCGCAGAAGCCGCGCCCGAAGTAGCCGCCTCCGTAGAAGATGCCGCCATACCAGCCCACGCTGAAGCCCCAGTACCCGGGGTACCATCCCCAGAAGCCGCCGCCCCAGCCCCAATATCCAGGGGTCCAAAGCGCGCCCACGTATGGGGGGTAGACCCACGCGCCAGGAACCCACACCCAGCCACCGTCCCACGCCCAGTAGCCCGGCGTCCACTCGTAGCCATCACCGGGGATTGGAGGCTCTTCATAGGCATCGACCGGGAACGGCGGCGGCGCGGCGTCGCTCGTCACCGTAGGATTGCGCTGCTCCTGCTGTTGATTGCCCTGATTGTCGTACCCCTGATTGTTCTGGTTATCGTATCCCTGATTATTCTGATCGGCGTAACCCTGGTTGTTCTGGTTGTACGACGGATCGTTCGTATATGGCTGCTGCTCGGAGGTTCCCGGCTGGTTGGAATAGCCCTGTTGCGAGCCGTCATTCGGCACCGTCTGCGCCGGCTGGTCTGTGGGTGGAATCTGGTCCTGCTGATTCTGCGCAATCGCGGGCGCCAGCATGATCGATCCGGCGAGTCCCGCTACGATCAGGGAGCGAAGGGTACGCATGGGGTACCTTCCTTAAACCCTGTCCTCGTCGCTATCCACGGTGAACTGTGGCTTGGGAGGACAGGTTCCCGGAGAGTTCCAGGTGCGCCCGCTGGTGTTCTGCGGAGTGCATCTCCAGACTCTCACATAAGTGGAACGGCTTTGGGCCGGGAAAGTTGCGCGTTCCCGCCAGCTTTCGTGTCCGATTTTCGCCGGGAGTTTGCCGCATTGCCGCCACAATTTCCACCGTTCCGCCGCTGCTAGTCTAAAGGTCTGAAGCCAATCCGTCTGGCAAGGGTCACTCTATCGATGTTTATCCGCTCGCAACGCGTCCATTTTATTGGCATCGGCGGTATCGGCATGAGCGGGATCGCAGAGATTCTATTGACCTTAGGGCACCGCGTGTCAGGTTCCGACCTGAAGTTATCTCCTGTCACGCGACGGCTGGCCGGGCTGGGCGCCGTCATCTTTGAGGGCCACGCCGCGGAGAACGTGCAGGATGCGGATGTCGTCGTGACCACGTCTGCGCTTTCCTCGCAGAATCCTGAGGTGGCTGCCGCCCGCGCGCGCGGCATCCCGGTGATTCAGCGCGCCGAGATGCTGGCCGAGCTGATGCGCCTGAAGTACGGCGTGGCCATCGCCGGCATGCATGGCAAGACGACCACCACTTCCATGGTCGCCTCCGTTCTGGCAGCCGGTGGCCTGGACCCGACCGTGGTCGTTGGCGGTCGAGTGGAAGCCATGGGCTCCAGCGCGCGGCTGGGGCGCTCGCAGTACCTGGTGGCAGAGGCCGATGAGAGCGACCGGTCGTTTCTCAAGCTCTCCCCAATCCTCGCCATCGTGACCAACATTGACCGCGAGCATATGGACTGCTACCGGGATATGGAGGACGTCGAGCAGGCGTTTATCGACTTTATGGATCGCGTGCCGTTCTATGGCGCCTCTATCGCCTGCCTGGACGATGCGCGGCTGGCCGCAGTGCTGCCGCGCGTTCGCCGGCGGGTGCTGACGTACGGATTGTCGGAGGCAGCGGATTTTCGGCTGGAAGTGATGGCCCGCGAGCCGGGCGCGACCCGTTTTCTGGTGCACCACAAGAAAAGCCGCCTGGGCCCATTTACGTTGCATGTGGCCGGCACGCACAACCTTCGGAACGCCGGTGCGGCTGTGGCAGCGGGGGTGGAGCTTGAGGTCTCCGCCGAGAATATCGCCGAAGGCCTGGCCGCCTTTCGCGGCGTGGATCGCCGCTTTGAGCGCAAGGGCGTGGAGCGCGGCGTGACGGTGGTCGACGATTACGGACATCATCCCACGGAGATTCGCGCGACGCTTGAGGCCGCCCGGCAGCAGAACTTCGGACGTGTTCTGGTTTTGTTTCAACCGCACCGCTACACGCGCACCCGCGACCTCCTCGAGGAGTTTCGCGGCTGCTTCGACGGGGCCGATCGTGTGTGGGTGCTCGACATTTACGCGGCCAGCGAGCCGCCGATTCCGGGAGTCGATGCGCCCTGGCTGGTTCGGGCCATCGATCAGGCGAACATCGCATACGCCGAATCGTTTGAAGCCGCCGCCCGCCAGATTGCGGAGGAGGCGCGGCCGGGAGATTTGGTGCTGACCATGGGAGCTGGAAATGTGCATTCGGCGGCGGCCGTGGTGCTGCACTCTCTGGCGGGAGAAAGCCCGGCGAAAGTAGGAGAAACCCTGAAAAACCCGGAAAACTTCGGATTGAGTCCCAGAGCGCCGCTGCTATAGTCAGAAGCATTGGGCGGCGCTCACGACCAGCTATGGCCGTGCGAAAAATGCAATCACAACGCGCTGATCGCACTGCGCTGCTGGAACTGGAGCAGCCGGGCGGATTTGCGCCCGAGGACGACACAGCGCACCAGGAAGACTCCGCCGCTTCTAGTTCTGCACGGGATCACGCAACAAACCGCGCTCAAGACGCCTCGCCCATCCGCCGCCGGCGGCGCAACGCGCGACGATTTACCTTGGATTCCCGCTGGAGCCGCATCGCCGCAGGCGTGATCTGCGCGATTGTTGCAGGGGCCCTGGCATTCGCATTCGTTCAGGTACGCGCATGGCTCATGCGCAGTCCCCGCTTCCGCGTCGGACCGGTCAGCAGCATCGCTGTCTCCGGCAACCGGACGGTGCCGGCGCACAGCATCCAGAAACTCTTCTCCGCCGATGCCGGAGAGAGCGTTTTTCGGGTGCCGCTGGCGGAGCGCCGTGCGCAGATTGAGTCCTTTCCGTGGGTGCAGCAGGCGGCTGTGATGCGGCTCTGGCCCAATCAACTTCGCGTGCATGTTACAGAGCGCACGCCCGTGGCCTTTGTCCGCGAAGGTGACATGATTCAGTTGATCGACGCGCACGGCGTGCTGCTGGGGCTGCCGGGCGCCGCAGCGCAACACTATTCATTCCCGGTGTTGATCGGGATTGCAGACTCCGATCCTTTATCCATGCGGGTGGCGCGCGTCGGCTTATATCAGCAGTTTGCCGCGGCGCTTGATGCGAAGGGTGGGCACATCGCCTCCCGGCTGGATCAGGTGGATGTTTCCGACCCGGAGGATATCCGCGCGACGTTTATGGGCGCGGGGCGGCAGCCGGTGGTGCACTTCGGCTCGGCCCATTTTCTGGCGCGCTATCAGGCGTATCAGGATCACCTGGCGGACTGGCTGCGACAATATCCGCAACTTCGTTCGGTCGACCTGCGCTATGGGCGCGATGTTGTCCTCGACACGGGCGCGGCGGATGCAGCGTCGGCTACCGGTAAGCCGGCGGCAGGGACGGTGAGCGCGAAGCCCGCGACCACCCTTGCGGCGGCGCCGCCGCGGCACGCTACCAGCCACCGGGCGCATGCCGGCTCTGCGCACACGAGCCATAAGCCGTCCCATACGCATGCTGGCGGCGTGAAACGCAAGCGGGTCCACGCGCCTGCGCACAAAGAGCGCGGCCATCGGGTGCTGCATCCCCTGATGCATGTAGTGAGCGGAGTTTAGGAGCGGGCGCCATGGCAGATCGCGAGCAGCGGCACATCACGGTACTGGATGCAGGCAGCGCCAGCGTGCGGGCGCTGGTGGGCGAGGTGGTGGATGGTGCCGTGCGCTACGCGGCCCACAGCGTGACCGCGGCGCGTGGGGTGCGGCGCAGCGTCATTGCCGATCTGGCGACGGCCACGCAGTCTTTCGACGCCGTTCTGCAGCCGGTGGAAGACGCCGTGAACATTGAGGTGGCGACGGCTGCTGCCGGCATCGGCGGATCGCGTGTGCGCGGCGTCACCAGCCGGGGCGGCATTATGCTGGGCAGCCGGATGCGCGAGATCACGCGGGAGGATGTTCGCGCCGCCGTGGACCGTGCCCGCGAAGTGCATCTACCTCCGGAATACCGCGTGCTGCATCTGATGCCGCAGGAGTTCCTGGTGGACGATCAGCCGGGCATTCTGGATCCCGTCGGCATGGTCGGCACCAAACTGGAAGTGAATCTGCACATTGTGATGTGTCCGGCCAGTGCACTGCAGAACGTGGTCACCTGCGCCAACAAGGCCGGCGTGGAGATCTTCGACACGGTGTTTGAGGCGATTGCCGCGGCGGAGGCGGTGCTGACCGCCGACGAACGCGAGCTCGGCGTATGCGTCCTGGATATTGGCGCCGCATCGACGGAAGTGGCGGTTCTTTTTGAGGGCGCCGTCGTACATACGGATTCGCTGCCCATCGGCGGCTCGCATTTTACGAATGATCTGGCGGTGGTGCTGCGGGTTCCGCTGGCGGAAGCCGAACGCCTGAAGATCGAGTATGGGCATACGGTCGTCACGGCGATTCCGCAGTCCAGCCAGGTGACGGTGATGGGCGCGGAAGGCGGCGACGGAGAATACCGGCAGATTCCGCACCGGCATCTCTGCGAAATTCTTGAGCCGCGCGCGCGGGAACTTTTCCAGATGCTGCGCAATAGTCTGCGCCAGGGTGGTGTACTGGAAGCGATGGGTTCCGGATGCGTGTTGACGGGCGGAGGCGCCAAATTGCCGGGCATGGCGGAGCACGTCGAAAATATGCTGCGTACGCCGGCGCGGGTCGGCATTCCGGTGCCGCTGTCGCGCATGCCAGAGGAGCTGCAGGATCCCGAATACGCGACCGGGATCGGGCTGCTGCTCTATACGCACCGCGTGCGGTCGCAGCGGGTGGCGGATGAATTGGGAGTGGGTGCACGTTTGCGGGCGATGCTCGCCGGCAGCATCTAGAGAAGCAACGCACTTGGAAGGATCGGTCCAGGCAAACCGCGGCGGATGTCGCAGTACAGAAGGGAAGCAGGGAATGAGCGACGTAAGAGAACTGAACGGAATCGTGGCCGGCGCGGCCGTTGATGACAGCCTCAGGATTCACTTTCAGGAAGAGATGCCACGCGGTGCGCGCATCAAGGTAATCGGTGTGGGCGGCGGCGGCGGTAATGCGGTGAACCGCATGATTGAGGCCCGCGTCGAAGGCGTGGAATTCATCGTCGCCAATACGGATGCGCAGGCGTTGAAGACTTCGCACGCGCCCGTAAAACTGCAGCTCGGGATGAAGCTGACCAGCGGGCTGGGTGCGGGGGCAAACCCCGACGTGGGACGCAAGGCCGCCATTGAAGACTCAGAAAAGATCATCGAAGCGCTCGAGGGCGCTGACATGGTGTTCGTTACTGCCGGCCTTGGTGGTGGTACAGGAACCGGCGCCGCGCCGGTGATTGCATCGCTGGCGAGCGAGATGGGGGCGTTGACGGTCGCGGTGGTTACGCGGCCGTTCGGCTTTGAAGGAAAGCGTCGCCTGATGCAGGCGGATCGCGGCGTCGAGGAGCTTCTGGACAGCGTCGATACCATGATCGTGATTCCCAACGAACGTCTGCTGAAGGTTGCAAAGGATGCGGGTTTCTTTGAGTCCTTTCGCATTGCGGATGATGTGCTACGTCAGGGCGTCCAGGGCATCTCGGACATCATCACGATTCCGGGCATCATCAACCGCGACTTTGCCGACGTAAAGACCACCATGTCCGGCATGGGCTATGCGGTGATGGGCACAGCCATGCGCGGCGGTCCGAATCGTGCAACGGAGGCGGCCCACGCGGCCATGTCCTCGCCGCTGCTTGAGGACGGCGCCATCGATGGCGCGCGCGGCATTCTGATCAACATCAGCGGCTCCAGCTCCCTGAAGCTCAGCGAGGTGAATGAGGCTTCCAGCATCATTCAAAACTCCGCGCACGAGGACGCTAACATCATCTTCGGTGCGGTGCTCGACGAGTCCTTGAAAGATGAGTTGAAGATCACGGTGATCGCAACGGGCTTCCGGCCGGACATGCCGGTCCGTGGCGATCGCCCTGTATCGGCTGCCGTGCCGGCGCTGGATTCGATCACGGTCACGTCGCATACGGCGCGCGACAGTTCCAAGCCGCGCTTTGCCAGCGAAGTGGCGGAAGAGAGCATTCCGGCTCCAGCGGCGCCGATGGCAGCGGCAGCACCGGCGGCGGTAGCGGAAGCAGCGGCAGTCCCCGCACCAGACGCGACCAGTCAGGCGATAGCGAGCCGGCCAGCGGCTACCTCGGCCCCGGCGCAGCCTGTGACCTATGTCCGTACCGCACCGCCGGAGCCGACCATGAGCGCGGCGGAAGCGGCCCGCCGTGCCGCGGAAAAGCAGGACCGCGATCTGGAGGTCCCGGCGTATCTGCGCCGCCGCGACCTGCCGTAGAAACTTCCTGGTTAAAACAATGAGCTGCAGGACCGCTCTTCCCGCGGTATTGTAGAAGCAATCCTCAAAAGGTTTTGTTGGCGCAATGAAGTTTCGATTACTCTCCCGGTCGACCTTCGCTCTCGGGCTGGTGCTGTGTCTTGGCGCCGGCCAGAGCCTCTTCGCATCCACTTCCGCGGATACCTCAAGCGCGTCAGTGACGGTCCATCCGCAGACTCGAAGCCATCTGCATCACCACGCCACCCGCATTCACCACAGCACGCGGGCCTCCGTGCACACGGTGATCCACCGGCGTCATCGCCGCCGGGTGCATCACTACTACGAGCGGTTCACGGCAAGCTCCTACGCGCAGGACCAGACGGCTGGAGATATTACGGGCGGGGAAGACCCGGTCGTCCGTCAGGCGGCAATCTCCGCACTGGGCGATATGAACGGCACCATCGTTGTGATCAACCCGGATAATGGTCGCATCCTGACGATGGTGAATCGCAAGCTCGCGCTTTCGAGCGGTGCAGAGCCTTGCTCCACTATTAAGCTGTCGGTGGCCCTGGCAGCGCTGGAGGAGGGCATCATCACCAAGGACACGCCCGTCTATCTGGGTCACAACTACCGCATGACGCTGACGGATGCGCTGGCCCACTCCAACAATCTTTATTTCGAGACGGTCGGGCGGCGGCTCGGCTTTGAGCGCGTGCACTATTACGCCACCATGTTCGGCCTGGGAGAGCTTGCCGGCTACAACATTCCGGGCGAGCAACTGGGCGTGTATCCCGATCATCCGCTACCGGAGAGCCAGGGTGGCGTGGGCCGCATGTGTTCGTTCGGTGAGAGCGTCTCCGTTACGCCGCTGCAATTGGGAGCGCTGATTGCCGCGATCGCAAACGGCGGCACGCTCTACTATCTGCAGCATCCGCAGACGCCGGCGGAAGTGGCCGCGTTTACGCCGCGCATCAAACGGCACCTGGATATCGGTCCGCTGCTGCCGTCGATGAGCCCGGGTATGGCCGACGTGGTTCTCTTCGGAACTGGCCGCAGCGTGCGGGCCAACTTCAAGGAGTTTCCTGTGCTGGGTAAGACCGGCACCTGCTCCAACCACGGCACGCGCTTCGGCTGGTTCGGATCGTACGCCGACACGCCGTACGGGCGGCTGGTGACCGTGATCTTTCTGGAAGGCGGCCGGCCAACCTATGGGCCGAAGGCCGCGGAATTAGCGGGCAAGTTCTATCGTTCACTCGAAGACCAGAACTACTTTGTCACCATGAATGCCGGGCAGCCGCAGAAAGACGCGGAGACTGCCGAGGCTAATCGCTAAGCTGCGCGCTCTGGAAGTTTCACTGTTGCTCTAGGGTGTTGCAGCAGGGTAAGGTTCGTCATTCTGAGCGAAGCGAAGAATCCGGGCATGGCTTTTCTACGCCACACACAGATCCTTCGCGTTGCTCAGGATAACGAAGCGATGCACAGGCTCTTCATAGTCGTGGGAGACGTGCGTCAGTTTTTCCGCTCCACCAGAAATCGGGCAACGGCGCGCAAACGGGCGGCAGCCTCGCCAAATCCGGCCAGCTCTGCGAAGGCCGCTTCGATCAGCCCTCTGGCGTTCTGAATCGATGTCTCCACGCCGTAGACGGCCGGCCACGTCGCCTTGACCGTTGCCGTATCTTTGCCGGCTGTTTTGCCAAGCTGCGCGGAGCTTTCTGTAACATCGAGCACGTCATCCACAATTTGGAACGCCAGTCCCGCGCGCTCACCGAATGCCCGCAGCTTTTGTGCCGTTTGATGATCCGCACCCGCGTAC
>JAJXUS010000061.1 GCA_021782675.1 Acidobacteriota bacterium | reverse complement strand
CTAGTCCTTGGCGGTGCGCTGGGGAATCTCTACGACCGTCTGCAGCTTCGCTACGTCATCGACTTTCTTGCGTTCAACATCTTCGGCTATCACTACCCGGACTTCAATATCGCCGACTCGTGCATTGTGATCGGGGCCTGCCTGCTGCTGCTGGAGATGCTGCGCGGGCCAAAGTCCGAATCCTCGACGGACGCGGCATAAGCTTGGCGCGTGGCTAGCAGCAAAAGCAAATTCGCCTTCGGGAATGACAGCAAAAAGCTAGCAGCAGATCAGTGGGTGATGTCTTCAAACGCGAAGCGTCCCAGGTAAATGGGATGAGAAACAGGTGGTTTGGTCGAGGAAATATCCACGGGATAGGGCAAACCTGTCAGCGTAGGAAATCCCCAGACCGTACCGCTTTGCAGGTCAACCACCATTCTGCCGTACACCTGGGACGTGCCATCCAGAGAACGGATCGTCTGGGTTCCTGGCTCAATGTACAGCGGATCGGACGCAGTACCCGCCGTTTGACCGGACTGGGCAGCGGCCGCAGGAGCCGGTGCGATATAGGGACGTGCGGCGATCACAACCAGGGCCACCGCAATGACGAACAAAAGAAAATTCGTAATGGAAAGATTCTTCATATCTCCTCGAAACGCGATTGTTCCGCATCATGAATCATACTTCCGCCGCATCGAGGAGAAGTTCCGCAGACCGGCGGCGCGTCCGCAAAGGCCATGCGCCAGCCTGTAAACTGGGAGATGCGGCTATGTGCGAATCTGCGCCTGGCCAGCCCATCCAGGCATATATACCCGATGATGGACCGCATCACCGTTCGCGGAGCCCGCGTTCACAATCTGAAAGGCATCGACTTTGAGATCCCTCATGGGGAACTCACGGTCGTCACCGGAGTCTCCGGCTCGGGAAAATCCTCGCTTGCCTTCGACACGATCTATGCCGAAGGACAACGGCGCTACGTGGAGTCTCTGTCAGCCTATGCGCGGCAGTTTCTTGAGCGCATGGAGAAGCCGGATGTCGATCATATCGACGGGTTAGCGCCCGCCATCGCCATCAAACAGAAGAACTCAACGCGCAACCCCCGCTCGACAGTGGCGACATCCACGGAGATTTACGATTACCTGCGTCTACTGTTTGCCCGTTGCGGAACCATGTACTGCCTGAACTGTGGCAGCGCGGTAAAGCGCGACAGTGTGGATGAAGTGACCGCAACGCTGCTGGAGCTGGAAGACCGCACGCGCCTGCTGGCACTGTTTCCGGTGGTTTTTCCTGAGGCAGGCAGCGAGCCGGCTCCGGCCAAAAAGAAGGCCGCAAAAAAATCTGCGCGCAAGCCGGTTCGAAAAGATGGCCGCGCGGGCACCCGCGCCGAATCTACTGCGCCGAAGAAACTCCCTGTCACGACACCTAGGCCGGATGATCCCCGCAAACAGCGTCTATTTGAGCTGCGACAGCGGGGTTATGGCCGACTCTACCAGGACGGCAAGACCGTTGAATTCTCTACGCCGGAGTCGCTGCTGGAGCTGGACTTCGACCGTCCGGTGTTTGTCCTGCTCGACCGTGTCGCTGTCAGCGCGGAATCGCGCGGCCGCATCGTCGATGCCGTGGAGACCGGCTACCGCGAAAGCGGCGAGGTGGTGTTTGAAGTTGTGCCGCGCGATGGCGCGACGGCTGCTCCGCAACGTTTTCGCTTCTCCGGCGCCTATGCCTGCAAAAACTGCGGACGTACGTATCGCGAGCCTGAGCCGCCGCTGTTTTCCTTCAACAATCCCTACGGCGCCTGCCCGCGCTGTGAAGGCTTCGGCAACACAATCGACTTCGATCTCGACCGCATCGTTCCCGATAAGACGAAGACCCTGAGCGAGGGGGCCATCGACCCGTGGGTGCGTCAGAAATACCGGCCCATGTTTGGCGAGCTGCGGCGCGCTGCGAAAGACAAAGGTATTCCGCTGGATGTTCCCTGGCGGGACATGACGAAAGCGCAACAGAACTTTGTGCTGGATGGCTTTGGCTCGTTTCCCGGCGTGCATGGATTTTTTGCGGCGCTCGACCGCAAAAAATACAAGCTGCACGTGCGCGTTTTTCTCAGCAAATATCGCGGGTATGCGCGATGTCCTGAGTGCAAGGGCGAGCGGCTGCGGGCCGAGGCGCGCGCGGTGAAAATTGGTGGCCTCGACATTTGCGAAGTCTCAGCGATGACTGTTGGCGAGGCACAAGCGTTCTTTGCGCAGCTTGCCATGACGCCCATGCAGCTTGCGGTTTCCGGGCGCATTCTTGAGGAGATTCGGCGGCGGCTCACATTTCTGAACGATGTCGGGCTGGAATATCTTTCACTCAACCGGCTCTCCTCGACGCTCTCCGGGGGCGAGTCGCAGCGTGTGCAGTTGGCAACGTCGCTAGGCTCGCAGTTGGTCGGCTCTATGTATGTCCTGGATGAGCCCTCGATTGGCTTGCACCCGCGCGACACCGGCCGCCTGATCGGCATTCTGGAAGGGCTGCGCGATCTGGGCAATACGATCGTGGTGGTGGAGCATGATCCGGAGATCATCCGCGCAGCGGATTATCTGCTCGACCTTGGCCCCGGCGCGGGCGAACTCGGCGGCAGGCTGCTGGCTTCGGGCACATTTCCGCAGCTCATGCAGTCGCCGGATTCACTAACTGCCAAATATCTGCGCGGCGATCTTGGCATTCCGGTGCCGCAGCGCCGCCGCACCGCAAGCGATGGCTGGCTGCAGCTTACCGGTGCGCGCGCCCACAATCTGAAAGATGTTGCCGTGAAGATTCCGCTCGGCACGCTGACCTGCATTACGGGAGTTTCCGGGTCAGGAAAATCCACCCTCGTGCATGACGTGCTGTATCCCGCGCTGGCGTATGCGTTAAAGCAGGATGATGTTTCTGACCCTGAAGGTTTGTACACAAAGCTCGAAGGCGCGCAGCACTTCAGTGGCGTGGTGATGGTGGATCAGTCGCCGATCGGGCGGACGCCGCGCTCTAACCCCGTGACGTACATGAAGGCATTCGACGGCATCCGCGAACTGTTTGCTTCGCTGCCGGATGCCAAGCGCCGCGGCTATACTCCGGGCTCGTTTTCCTTCAACGTACCCGGCGGCCGCTGCGATGTCTGCGAAGGTGACGGCACTGTCACGGTCGAGATGCAGTTTCTTGCCGATGTAGAACTGCCGTGCGAGGAGTGCGGCGGGACGCGCTACAAGGCAGGCGTTCTGGAGGTGCGCTACAAGGGCAAGAACATCTACGACGTTCTTTCGATGACCGTCAAAGAGGCGCTGCAGTTTTTCGCCGGTCATGTGAAGATCGTCGAGCGGCTGCGCGTGCTGGCCGATGTGGGGCTTGGCTACCTGCGCCTGGGCCAGTCGGCCACGACGCTTTCCGGCGGCGAGGCGCAACGCATCAAGCTGGCGTCTCACTTGGGCAACACGAAAGCCGGCGGCGCGCGCAAAGGCGTCGCGCGCGTTCTCTACCTGCTCGACGAACCTACGACCGGCCTGCACTTTGACGATATTGCCAAGCTGTTGTCGGCACTGCGGCAGTTAATTGACGGAGGCGGCACGCTGCTGGTGATCGAGCATAACCTGGACGTACTGAAGGCCGCGGATTACATCATCGATATGGGGCCGGAGGCGGGCGCGGCCGGCGGCCAGGTTGTGGCTGCCGGAACGCCGGAAGAGATCGCGCAGATACCCGGCTCTCACACAGGCGAGTGGCTGGCGCAAGTTCTCCACGGCGAGCCGGAGACTGTCGCCACGGTGGCCAGCTAGATGCGCCGATTGCTGTATGCGCTTCTCCTGCCCCTGATGCTGCTGACGGCAGCCGGCGCTCTTGCGCAGGCTGCGGGACTGCCACCCGGCAGCTCCGACCCCGATCTGCGCCCGGCACAGCCCGCGCGGGACAAGGCCCCTGATCTGATCGCAAAAGCGGAGGATGCAATTCTTGGCAATCGCTACCCGGCAGCCCTGACTTTGTTGTCGCAGGCGCTGGCGCTTGCTCCGGCAAAATCTACGGTGGCGGGGCGCGCGTATTACGACCGCGGTTACATTGAAGAACAGCAGAACAACGCTGCCGCGGCGCAAAGCGCGTATCAGTCGGCGATTGCCGCGGACCCGAATCAGTTTGAGGCGCACGCGGCGCTCGGCCGGATGCTGCAAGCGCAGCAGAAGTGGCACGAGGCGCAGACACAGCTCACCGCCGCGCTCTTGCTGCAACCCGCCAGCGGCGACCGCAATGCGATTCTTGCCGCGACCGACCGCGCGCTGGCTCAGGTCGATGCTGCGCTGCATGATCCAGTAGGCGCGAGCGATGCACTGCTCGCCGCGCTGCGGCTAAGCCCGGAGCAGCCGGACGACGACATCCTCGCAGCACAACTTGCCGCGCAGCAGGGCAACATGGATGGCGCCGACGCGGCCTATCGCAAGGCGCTGCGGCTGGACCCGCAATCGCAGCCTGCGATGGAAGGGCTGGTCCATCTGCTGCTGCAACAGAGAAATTATCAGGAAGCGGCGAACGTGCTGGCGCCCTTTGTTCAGCGCGATCCGAAAAACGCCGGTCTGCTGGCGCAGTATGCCAGTGCTCTGAACGGCGCCGGCCAGACCGAGGCCGCCATTCAGCAGCTGCAGACACTCCACACGCAACTGCCCGGCCAGCCGGCCGTCACCCGTATGCTGGCGGACCTGTACAGCACCGGCGGCAAGCCGGCGCAGGCCGCTCCGCTCTACGATTCTCTGCTGGCCGCGGATGCCAACAACGCCAGCCTGCTAGCCTCCGCCGCGGAAAATGACATTCGGCTGCAACGCTGGCCGCAGGCCATGCAGCGCTTTCAGCAGTCCCTGCACATCTCGCCCGCACAGCCTGAAGCGTGGAGCGGCGAGGCCTTTGCCGCGTGGCAACTGGCGCAGTATCAAGCCGCGCTCAACGCCTTAACGCAGCGCGCCAAATACTCTCCAGATGACGCCGCCACGATGTTTTTGAAGGCAACATCGCTCGACCACCTGAACCATACCGAGCAGGCCATCTCCGCGTACCAGCAGTTTTTGACGCTCGCCAACGGCCACTTCGCCGAAGAAGAATCGCAGACCCGGCAGCGATTGCGGGAACTCAACGCGGTCCCATAGCTCTCCGCATCCGGCGGATGCTTCTTTACAATAGGGGCATTCGCTCCTGTTCTCCATGGCTGAACTGAATCCCTATCCCGCACTGTTTGCCGAGATGGAGCTTCCGCCGCCGGCATCGCCCCAGACGCTGGAGCAGATGTTTGCCCGCGAGTGCCGCCGGCTGCGCCCGCGCTCCACGGTTCCAGAGTTCGATGTTCGCTTTTATCCGTTCACCGGAATCAACACGACGATCCGCCTGCGACAGGGCAAGGCATTTGTGCGGCTGTCGGATATGCTGGAGGGCGCGCCGCCATCGGTTCTGCATGCGATCGCGCACATCCTGCTGGCCAAGCTTTATCGCAAACCCATTGAGCCGGCCCACGCGGCCCGCTACCGGCGGCACCTGGTCAGCGATGCCGTCTGCCGCCGCGCCGAGCAGGTGCGCCGCAGCCGCGGACGCAAGAACATCTCCACGCCGCAAGGAACGTATTACAACCTTCAGGAGATTTTCGAAGATCTCAACCAGCGCTTTTTTGACGGACTTCTTGGCCAACCCATCCTGACGTGGAGCACCCAGGCCGCGCGCCGCATGCTGGGGCATTATGACGCCGCGCACAACACCATCGTCGTCAGCCGCATCTTCGACACGGCAAAGACTCCCCGTTATGCCGTGGAATATCTTCTGTTCCACGAGATGCTGCACCTCAAGCATCCGGTGACGGTGCGCGGCACCCGGCGATGCGTCCACTCCCGCGAGTTTCAGCGCGAAGAGCGGACGTTTCCGCACCTGGAAAAGGCGCGGCGATTTTTGAAGGACATGTAGGCGAACCGTTCCGGCTGCTGGAGCCTTCTTCGGAGCGTCAGGTGCGCCCGTGCACATGTTGCGTGGGCTGTACCACCGACGCAGCGGCGATGCGCGCATGACGATGCGCCAGCACGATCAACAGAACACCGGCAATGACAGACGCAATACTTGCGACCTGCGCATTGCTCATGCCCCAGTAGATGCGCGGGTTGATGCGGATGAACTCCACCAGAAAGCGCGCGATGCCTGAGAGCACCAGATACTCGCCGGTCAACTCACCCAGCGGCTGCTCCGTGCGGCCGCGGCGCCACAGGAACCATGCGATCAGGATGGCGACGATAAACTCATAGATCGGGGTGGGATGTACGCGTTGCGTGGTCGGCACCAGGCCATTGGGAAAGCTGACGCCCCACGGAAGAGACGTCGGAATTCCGTAGTCGCCATCTCCGGAGGTAAAACAGCCCAGCCGGCCCACGCCATATCCGACCGCCGCCGCTGGGGCTGCCAGATCCAGCATGCCCATCGCGCCCACACCGGCGCGCCGTCCCATCCACATCAGCGCCGCAATTGCGGCCAGCAGGCCGCCAAACCAGGCAAAGCCCGCGCGGTCCAGCAATAGCTGCAGCGGAATCTGCATCAGCAGATGCGGCATTTCGAGAACATGCCATAGCTTGGCGCCCACAATGCCGGCGATGGTCGTCACTGCGGTTACGTTAATCGCATCCGCTTCCACACCATGCCGTTCAAAATTCTTCGCCAGCACCCAGCAGGCAGAGACGGCCGCCAGCCAGAGCAGAATCCCGAATGTTCCGATGGAATAATGACCAATATGAATGAAGGGGTACATACGTCGGGCGAGGCCCTGCCTTTAAGTATAAGCGACCCAAAGCTCTCGCTCGCATTCACTGCCGGCCAGATTCAGGCCCGCGTTGCGGAGCTGGGCGCAGCCATTGGCCGCGACTTCGCAGGCCAGCAACTGCTGCTGTGCGGGGTGCTCAAAGGCGCCGCAATTTTTCTGGCGGATTTAATCCGCGCCATCCCACTCGACTGCACCTATGACTTTGTTGCGGCGGAGAGTTACGGCAGGGCGACTGAGTCCAGCGGCTCTGTCCGTTTGACGCGCACCCTGCAGGAAGGTTCCATCGCAGGCCAGAATGTTTTGCTGGTGGAAGATATCCTCGACTCCGGCGCCACGCTCGCTCACGTGCGGGATCGCCTGCTGCAGCAAAGGCCCGCGCGCCTTGCCATTGCGGCGCTGCTTGACAAGCCTTCACGCCGCCGCGTCCCCGTTTCAGCAGACTACATCGGCTTTACCATCCCTGACCGATTTGCGGTTGGCTACGGCATGGATTTTGCCGAGCGGTATCGCCAGCTTCCAGCTATCCACTTTCTGCCTGAAACCATCTAACAAAATAGAACGCCCAAGAATGTCGATAGATTTTCCGGCTCGCGCAGAGCGGGTGTGTCACGCTGCAGAAATCAGGTTTTCGTCGAATGATGAGTATTGCCATGCCGCAGTCATTTGCGGGCCGCCTTTTGGAAGACCCCCTCGCCGCCACTTTCGATACCGACGCATTTACAAGAGCAGTCCTTGCAACCACCCAGTCGCTGGCTGCCGCTTGTGAGCTGGTTCTGGTCTCGCCCGATCTGTCTGCTGAGGATGTCACTGCCGCCTGCGAATTGGCGGCGCGGTATCCTCTGGCATGCGTGACCGTGAATCCGTTCTGGATCGGGTTGGCGCACAGTGTGCTGTCCGGCACGGGCATCTGCGTGGGCGCCGTCGCCGGCTCTCCGGGTGGCGCGACTTTGACCCACAGCAAGCGGGATGAGACGGACTCTGCCATTCGCCTGGGAGCGCGAGAGATCACTACCTCAATGCAGCTCGGCGCTCTCAAGGGCCGTGACTTTACTGTGGTGCGCAGCGACCTGGCCGCAGTCGTTGACGTGGCGCACGGCGCAGGCGCCCTGGTGACGGCGACCATCGAAGCCCGTCGGCTGAGCATCGAGGAAAAGCTGCGGGCTGCCGAGATTTGCCTGGCGGCGGGGGTGGACTTTCTGGCGCCGGAGAGCACGCGCGGCGTCTGCGGAGACACCCTGGACATCAGCCTGTTTCGCGGCGTGGCCGGCGCCCAGTGTGGCATTAAGACCTATCAGCCTGTCTCCACCCGCACGGGGGCGGTCGAACGGCTGCGGGCGGGCGCAAGCCGTCTTGGCGGAGCGCGGATTTTAGAGTTGTTGCGTGGCTATGAGGATCAAGCGACGTGCCCGCCGCGCTAAACCACGGTGTGGTGATCCGACCAGGCCGCCGTGAGTTCTTCAGCAAGCTCCTGCACCGGCGGCTTACGCTTCTTTTGCCAGAACCAGTACGCAGCGGCAGCGGCTACGGCGACCGCAACGCCGCATCCGATCCACAGGGATTTTTTCGTAACTGCACACTGCATCAGGAGTTCCTCCGCCGTTCTGGTGTACGCTTGTGAGTCTGCTACGGTTATACCGGAAAGCTTGTAGAGGAAATCGATCCGCCTTCCCTACGCTATGCTGAAGATCACACGATGAGCGCCGATTCCGCCACGCCGCGCAAACCAGAAAAGTCTGCGAAGCGTCCCTCCCCTGCTGAAGGTAAGGACGGGACGCGGGCCGGGATGCCTGTTCCGGCTGCCGAGGCCGGCATCAAGCCGAAGTCGGCCGAGGTCGCATACGTCTTCGAAGGGGACTACCGGCCGGCCTCGACCCGTGCGTCCATCGGCCAGCAGCCGCGCATTGAAGCCCAGCAGATCGACTTTCTCACGCGCCTTGCCGACGCGCTGAACACTACGCTCGACCTGCAGACGCTGCTGCATCGCGTGGCCGACCTCGTCCGCGCGGTGATCGACTATCGCATCTTCGCCATCCTGCTGTTGAACGATCGCACCAATGAGCTGCGCATGCGCTTCCAGATCGGCCACACGCCGGAGGTGGAGCGTTTGCGTATCCGCGTGGGC
>JAJXUS010000060.1 GCA_021782675.1 Acidobacteriota bacterium | reverse complement strand
GCAACTGCAGTCTCCGGAGGCCGCGCGGGCGCGGGAATATCTCACCGGCCGCGGGACGACGGCCGATGCCATCACCGCCTTCAACCTCGGCTACGCGCCAGATTCCTTCTCCACCATGCGCGACCGCTTTCAGGAGCGTTTCGCAGCGGAGGTGCTCCGCGCCAGCGGACTGTTCTCCACCAGGGAGCAGGCCGAAGGCGGCTCGGGCGCACTCTATGCGCGTTTCCGCAAGCGCATCATGTTTCCCATCCGCAATGAAGGCGGCCGAACCATCGCCTTCACCGCGCGGGCGCTCGACAGCGACGAAAAATCCGGCCCCAAGTATCTCAACTCTCCGGAGACCCCGCTGTTCACCAAAGGCCAGGTTCTCTTCAACCTCGACAAAGCAAAGGCAGCCATCCGGCAGTTTGAATTTGCCTTGCTGGTGGAAGGCCAGATGGACTGCATCTCCGTCTACATGGCGGGTGTAACAAACGTAATTGCGACCAGCGGCACCGCATTTACTGAGGCGCAGGTGCGCCTGCTGGCACGGCACACACGGCAGGTCGTCGTGAACTTTGACCCGGATACCGCAGGCGCGAACGCAGCAGAAAAATCCATCGCACTGCTCATCGAAGAAGGTTTCAGCGTCAAAGTTGTCACACTGGAAGGCGGCTTGGACCCCGATCGCTTTGTACGGGAGCGCGGCGTGCAGGCATACATTGCGGAACTTCGCGCAGCCCGCCGCCACAGCGACTACCTGATTGAACGAGCGCGTCTGCTGCACCCCCCTGTCACCGCGGATGCCAAGGTAAAGGCGCTGAATTTTCTGCTGCCGCACATGCAGCACATGCCTAATCGCATCGCCCGCGATGAGTTTGCCGCCGACGCCGCGCAGAAGCTGGGCATCGACTCGGCCCTGTTGCGGCAGGAGCTGAAGCAGGCGGCCGGCGCACGCCGCGGTTCCGTGCGGCCCACAGCCGCCGTTGCGCCCATGGTCAGCGAGGCCGAGAAGCTAATTCTGCGCGCAATGTGCCATACCGGCGCGGCGTGTTCCGCGGCCACCGAACGTCACAGGCGCGAGCCCTGGCTGTTTGAAGGGCTGGCGACAACCGATCTGATGGCTGCACTGGCGAGCCGCCAGCCGGCGGATGACCCAATGATGGCTGCGCCCGACGAGCAAAGCCGCCACCTGCTGGCCGCCGCGCTGCTGGCGGGTCCCGCCGAAGTTTCGCCGGGCGACCTGGAGCAGGCGCTGGCCAGTCTGCGAATCCGTCAGATGGAGCGCCGCCAGCGCGACCTGCGTCGGCGGCTGGCTGACGCCGAGGCCCGCGGCGATACCGAGACGATCCGCGAGCTGATGGCTGAGAAGCTGCAGCTTGACCGCGAATTGCGCGAGTCCTGACCCCGCATTTCGGCAGCGGCAGCCGGCCAGGTTTGACCCTGCATCGGGCGAATCATAGACTGGGTCTGTCCCGGCCACCACTCCTAATCTATGCGGATCTCCCTGGCATTCCGGCGCGGCGTTCGAGGTTCTACGGCAGCCCTGTTCCTTGCAGCCTCTGTCCTGTGCGCGCAGACGCAATCGAACTCCTCCAGCAGCGGAACCACCTCGACCTCATCCACCGGCGAGGTTCACTCCGTGCAAGCCGCGGCGCCACAAGCGGCCCCCACAGCCATTGATCCCACAGGGCCGGCCACATCGATTGCGTCCAGTGAGACCATGTTTGATGTGATGGCCGCACTGAATGCCTGCGGCTACGATCAGGGACTGGCGGAGTCCGACCCCCTGCGGCAAAAGGTCCGCGATGACATCGATCAGTCGTTGCTGAAGTCAGAGGCGGCACGCGCCAGCCGCGACCGCATGTGCGGCTACATCCGAAAGCACTCGATGAACAGCGAGGATCTGACCGTCGCTTCGTTCATCTCGCTCGCCCTGTTTCTTACCCCCCCGCCCAGCCTGGCGCCCAGCGCGCCTAAAAAGGATTTGCCCCCTGACGCAGGAACGCTTCTCGACTTTCCTGGATATCTGCGGGACTTTGCCAGCACCGCCCAGCTCCACGTCATCTGGGTCATCAATCGTGATGCGTATGAGGCAGAGGTCGCCAAAGCGCACGCCGCCCTGAATCAGATGCTGGTACAGACCGATCTGTATCTGAAGCAGCCGCCGCCCACCTACGGCAGCCGCCGGTTTCTAGTAATCGTCGAACCGCTGATTGCGCCCGGCGAGACGAATGCGCGCGTCTATGGCGGCGACTACATCGTGGTGGAATCCGTCGTCAACGGCAAAATCGATCTGAAGCCGGTCAAGCACACCTATCTCCGCTTTATTCTGGAGCCCCTGATCTACGCGCGCTCCACATCGATCGACGCCCTCACTCCGATCCTGGAGCTGGTGCAGCCTTCGCCGCTTGCCTATCAGTACAAAAGCGACATTCTTTCACTGGTCACTGAATGCATGATCCGTGCGATTGAAGCGCACACCATGGACACGGGCGTGCCGGAATACAAGATTCCGGCACATATCGACCGCAGCCAGTTGGCCGCCGTCAACTCGGCAGAAAATGCCTATGAACGCAAGGTGAAGGACGTCCGGCATAACGCGGTCCGCTCGGACATGGAGCAGGGCTTTATCCTGACGCAGTATTTTTACAATCATCTGCGATCCTTCCCGGACAACCAGACGACGCTGCAGGAGATCGTCGGCGAGATGATCTACGGCATGAACGTGGATGTTGAAAAGCATCGCGTGCAGGACATCGTCTTTGCGGCAAAGTCCGATGAAGGCACAACCGAGGCACCCCCCAAGACGCTGGCGATGCTGGATGATGGTGAGAAGAAGCTGCTCGCCGGGGATGTGAACGGAGCCATGGCGGCGGCGCAGCAGGTGCTGGCCGCGCACGGTGAAGGTCAGGGCCGCGCCGAGTTTCTGCTGGCGCGGGCGGAGATCATGAGCGGCCACGCCAGTGCCGCCCGGCAGGATTTTGAAACGGCTGCCAAAACCGCGCATGATCTGCGCACAATCGCCTGGTCGCATATTTATCTGGGCCGCCTGGACGATCTTCAGGGCAACCGCGATGCGGCCATTGCGCAGTATCAGGCAGCGATGCAGAGCCGCGACGGAAAGCCCGACACCCGGCAGGCTGCGGAATCCGGCTTGAAAGCTCCTTTTGCACCGCCGCACGCCAGCCAGCAGGAATCGGATGGCCATTGAGGCAGACGCGAAAACATCGGCACGAGGCCAGGGTGTGCTTGAGGCACGCATCGGCTATGCGTTCCGCGACTGCGCACTGATGGAGCTGGCGCTTACGCACAGCTCCGTCGCCTATGAGCAAAACGATGGTGGCGTCCGGCCCGCCGACAATGAGCGGATGGAGTTCCTCGGAGATGCCGTGCTGTCGCTGGTCGTCACCGAATACATTTTTCGCCGGTTTCAGACGCTGGCGGAAGGTGACCTGACCCGCCTGCGCGCCCAGATTGTCAGCCGCGATAACCTGCTCCGCGTCGCACAGTCCATCGCACTGGGTGAATTTCTGCGGCTGGGCAAAGGGGAGGAACGTAGCGGCGGACGCGCCAAATCTGCCTTGCTGGCTGATGCACTGGAGGCGCTGATCGCAGCGATCTACCTCGACGGCGGCCTGGAGCCGGCCGTCGCCGCGGTGACGCATCTGGTACTTGGCCCGGAGATCGACCGGATGGCGGAGGCTGTACTTCTTGGCGAGTCCGAAGATTTCAAATCGACCCTCCAGGAGCATCTGCAGCGCCACGGACTCGGGCATCCGGTCTATCGCACAATCCTTGAAGATGGACCGGCGCATGACCGCCGCTTTGTGGTCGAAGTCACAATCTGCGATGCCGCGGGCGGCCGCCGTTCGCTGGCCACGGGCGATGGCACGCGCAAGAAATCTGCCGAGCAGCAGGCGGCCCGTCAGGCCCTGGCTTTGCTGGCGCGAGAATCCGCGGAACCGGAGGCGACTGCTTGAGCGAACCATCGGCAGCGCCGCCGTCTCCGCCCGCCGCAGACTCTTCTCCCGCGCCTTTCATCGAGCCGCTGCAGCAACCGGCGCCCTATCGCGAGAAGATCGTCCATCACCACGAAGTTCTACTGATGGCGCAGACCACGCTTACCTTTCTGGTGGGCGCGTTGTTCATCCTTACATTCATTGTGCAGCCGTACCGGATCCCTTCGGCCTCCATGGAAAACACCCTGTTGGTTGGGGATTTTCTGCTGGCCAACAAAACCATCTTCGCGACACCCGGCCCGTGGCGCCATCTGCTGGCGTACGAACCGGTCCGGCGGGACGCCATTATCGTGTTTCACGATCCCGTGGACACATCGCTGCAACTCGTCAAACGCGTCGTCGCAACCCCTGGCGACCGTGTGCAAATCCACAATGGTGTGCTGTATGTGGATGAACATCCGCAGACGGAACCATTCGCTCTCTATCAGCAAAGCTTTCCCAGCCCGTTCAGCCAGGAATTTCCCCCGAACGCCTACACGGATCCCGGCGTCAGCATCCGCTGGTGGCGGGAACTGCAGCGCGATTCCGCGAATGGCGAGCTGATCGTTCCCCCGCACCGGTACTTCGTGCTGGGCGATAACCGCAACGACAGCCTTGACAGCCGATTCTGGGGGTTTGTCCCGCGGCCGAATATTGTGGGCCAGCCGTTTCTCGTTTACTTCTCAATCGTGTCGCAGGACCCCGAAGAACTGGCGCTGCCGCAGAATGGTAAACTGGGCGACGGGCGATCCTGGTGGAGCAGCCTGGCCGGCACCGCCCGCTGGAACCGCATCCTCCACATTATTCGCTAATTCACGCTCCGGAGAAGGCATTGCCCGCAGATCGGCCCGCGCGGAACAAGGGTTCAGAACCTCGCGATGAAACCGCGCTGGAGTTTATCGCCTCCATCTGCTCCGTACTGGTCATCGGCCTCTTCGTCATCACCTTCGTTTTTCAGAACTTTCAGATTCCCAGCTCGTCGATGGAAAAGACGCTGCTGATCGGCGATCATGTCCTGGTTGACCGCATTACCTTTGCGCCTCCAGCCCGCTGGGCCCCTTTCGTCCACTATCGCAATATCCGCCGCGGCGACATCATCGTTTTCTACAAACCCGGGGAACCCAACCTCTTTCTGGTCAAACGTGTAATCGGCATCCCTGGTGACCGCATTCACCTGGAGCACGGCATCGTGTATCTGAACGGCGTGGCGCAGAACCAGCCCTTTGCTACGGTGCCGGCCGATGACGGAAATCCTAACGACGCATATTACCCCTATCGCGACGACTTCCCGACCGTTGCGCCGCCCGCAGACTCCGACGTCACCAGCACCTGGAGCGTAGAACTCCCGTCGCACATCCAGAACGGCAACCTTGTTGTACCGCCGGGGGATTATTTCGCCATGGGCGACAACCGGCTGGTCTCTCTGGACAGCCGCTACTGGGGCTTTGTTCCGCGGCAGAACATCATCGGCCGGCCGATGTTTGTCTACTGGTCGTTCGTCACGCCGGAAGATCAGGAAGACAAGACATCCGTATCGGACAGAGTCGGGTTCATCGGCCACGTCATCCTGCATTTCTTTGACCAGACTCGCTGGCGCCGGACATTTCATCGCGTGTTATAGCTTGAGCAGCCTTTCGCTATGGGCTCTGCCTCGATGAAAGATCGTTCTGCGAATTCCGCGTTGGATGCGACAGCAGTGCCGCATCAAACGCACGGGAAAATCTACACAGCGCTTGCGCTTCTCATACTCACAGCGATCGTTGTGCCTCCGTTCATCCGCGTCGACCGTTTTCGCCGCACCCTCCTGCGCTCCATTAGCGCGGGCCTGGGCCGTCCGGTGCATGCCAAGTCTGTGGAGCTGCGCCTGGTGCCGCTGCCAACGTTCGTGCTGCATGACTTCACCGTCTCCGAAGACGCCGCCTTTGGCGCCGAGCCGGTACTGACAGCCGAATCCGTCACAGTATTGCCCCGCGCCAGCACCCTGTGGCATCGCCGGGTTGAGATTGCAACCCTGAGCCTGAAAAACGCCAGCGTCAACCTGGTTCGCAATCGGGCGGGCCACTGGAATTTTGAGACCCTGCTGCGTAACTCGCCCGCGATTCAGAAGCAAAATCCGCGCACAGCAACGGCCTCATCTGAACCTCCAATGCCGTTTCCTTACATTGAGGCAACACGGACCCGCATCAACCTCAAGCTCGCGGAAGAAAAGCTGCCGTTTTCCTTCGAAGAGGCAAATCTCGCACTGTGGCAGCAGTCGCCGCACGAGTGGCGCGCCCGCCTGCGCGCGCGGCCTGTACGGACAGATACGGTCATGGCGGACGCCGGTGAGATTCGCCTGCAGGCGAGCCTGGTGGCCAACGGGCCGCTGCTTGACTCGCCGCTGCAAATCAACTTCGAATGGCGCAAGGCACCGCTTGAAGAACTTGGCCGGCTGGCGCACGGTCAGGAAAACGGATGGCGGGGACTCCTGACGGTCGAAGGCAAAGCGGCCGGTTCATTCTCCGATCTTGAGTTTCAATCGCTCGCGGTCCTTCGCGGCTTTCAGCGGGCGGAGTTCGTGCCTCCCGCAGACGTGGATCTTTCGGCGGCCTGCAATGGGCGTTATTCGCGCGACGGGCATGTGGCGGATGCGGTCACCTGCAGCGTCCCGGCCGATGACGGGCATCTCATCGTTACCGCGCAATCGCGCAGCCGTTCATCCCTTGCGCCGTCCGTACATCTGCGCCTCGATCGCGTGCCCGCGTCGTGGGTGCTGACAGCCTTCCGCCAGATTCATCCCGGCGTTGCGCCGCTGAGCATCACCGGAGCCATCTATGGCTCGGCCGACTGTCTCTGGCAGAACATGCAGCTTCCCCAGGACTGCGTCGGCAGCATGCAGAGCGACGCGATCACAATCCGCGCCGATGGTATGCGTCATCCCTTCCAGTTTCGCTCCGTCGCCTTGACGGCCTCCCCCGGTTCGTCCGATGGATGGAGGCTGTCACCGCTGAAACTTCCGCTCGGCGGCCCCACGCCCGTCACCCTCAGCGGGGCACTCTCGCACTCCGGAGGCACATTTCTGCTGGATGGGCCGGTCGAACTGCGGCAGATCGCTGCGTTTGCGCAGGCCTTTCGCATCCCGGCACTCTCTGCCTTCGCCGGCCATGTGGAGGGCACCGCGCAGGTGCATTTTCAGGCGATATCGCGCTGGGTTCCTGCTCCGGCTGGAGCCAGTGGCTCCGCGGACCTGGCCGCAATCCCACCTCCGCTGACGCATTGGAGCGGTCAGGCCACACTTGCGGACGCAGTGTTCCACCTCCCGGCACTGCCTCGTGCCGTCCATCTGACCACCGCCCATCTCATTCTCGGCAATGATTCGCTGCTCTGGAACAGTGTCACCGGCGCCTACGACCGCATTCCGTTTACCGGCACCCTCGAGTGGCAGCGTGCCTGCCCTGTCGATGCAACCTGCCGACGGTATTTTGATCTCCATGTCGCGCACGCTGACGCGGCCCACCTGGCCGCTGCCTTCTCGCCTCCGTCTGTCAGCGATCCGCTGCTGCAGTTCATCGGCTCGCGCGATGCAGTCCGCAGCCCGCTTCCCACAATATCCGGTCAGCTCGCCATTGCCGCGCTCACGCTCGGTCCGCTGCAGCTTCGCAACGCTCGCGCCAGCCTGGCCCTGAAGCCGCAGGCGGTGGTGGCGACGGGTCTTTCAGCATATGTGGCTGGCGGCGCGCTCACAGCCGGAAGCGCAGCCCAGCCGTCGCTGGCCATCAACTGGGCGCACGGCGCACCACAGTATCAAATGCGTCTGGACTGGCAAGGCGCTCGCGTCCGCTCGATCGCAGCGTTCTGGCAGGAGTCCTGGGGCTCCGGCGCCGCAGATATTCATCTGGCGCTCGATACGCAGGGCCGTACGACGGCCGATCTTGCGGCCAACGCCAAAGGCCAGTTTCAGTGGGACTGGCAAAACGGAGCGCTGGCCGTGAGCGATCCCGGCGGAGCAAATCCTCTGGCCGCGTTTCAGGTATGGCGCGCGACCGGCGTCATCGCAAATCGGCAACTGACCTTCACGCACAGCCGCGTAGTCGCTGCGCGATCCCGCGGGCCAGCCGCTGCCGGCGGCAGCCCGGTCACGGGCAGCATCTCCTTCACGCGCCGGGCCAATCTGCGCGTGGGATCGGCGTGGGCCATCACCGGCCCTTTGAATGCCTTAAGAGTGACACCCCAGCCGGCCCGCTAAAGCATTTTCGCTATTGCTGTGAATTCGGCAGTTCTATGAAGTGCGGCTGTTCTTGACGGAAAAGCTGCGCGAACGTCGCCACTTCGGTCTACACCTATAGCGAAAATGCTTTAGTTGACGGCTGCCGCGGCGCGCCGGCGGCGGCGCAACCGGTGGAATACATAGCCCAGAAACGCGAGACAAAGCACCACGCCGAGGACGATTACCAGCGGCTTATGGTGCTGCGCCCCGCGCACCAGAACATTCAGAATGTGCGGTCCAAAGGAGTACACCAGCAGCGCCGTCACCGTGTAATGCAGCGTACGGCCAACGGCAACGGCCAGCAGAAACGGAACGACCGGAGTGTCAAAAACGCCTGCGCCGAACGCGAACACCTTGAAGGGAAACGGGGGCGGCATGGCTGCGGGTATGCCCACCGCTGTCCACCGGCGGCGTTCGAAGCGCTGCTGCATCTTCTCAAATTTTTCCCGGTTCATGCGGCTTAGCAGCACCAGTTCCCCGCCGGCACGCCCGATAAAGAACGGCACCAGCGCTCCCAGCGCGGAGCCGATTCCGCCCAGGATCGGATACCAGAGAAAGTGCGAACGGTCGCTGTAAACATAGCCGCCAATAATCAGATCCATGGGAATGGCAATGGAGCTGGAGTCGATGGCCGCCAGAACGCCGATACCCCACAGCCCAAGAGGCTTCAGAAAGGCGAGCAGTGCGAGTTCCCAGCGATGGAAGAGCTGGTGGTCAATACGCATGAATGGAGGCCAGAAGGGTGGACTGCCCGGTGCGGGTCGGTGTTTTCATCCTACACGGACATCTCAGGAGAGGAGTCGCAGGCCTTCAGCTGGTCGA
>JAJXUS010000059.1 GCA_021782675.1 Acidobacteriota bacterium | reverse complement strand
CAATTATGATCAGTAACGGCGCGCTTTCATTTTTTTGAGACTGCTGACCAGCGGGCGCTTCTGCCCAGTACATCGCTTTCGTGTCCTGCCGGGCCGTTCGCAACATCAAACAAAAGATTTTTCGACCTTTGGCCGCTGGTGCTCATCTACAGTTGTCAGGAAACTGCAGCGGCTGCATCGAGCGCCTGGCAAACGAGGAAAGACTCTGGAATGTGGTTGAATTTTCGGCTGTACCTGCGTTCGCGTGTTCCGGTGTATGCGCTCTGTGCGCTCACGCCGTTGGCTGCCGCGCAGAACAGTGCTCCCACCCCGCTGCAAGGCAGCGTGGTGCAGGGCAGGGCCACCGGGCAGGTGCTGCCGCTCTCCATGGATGAGGCAATCCGCATGGGGCTGCACAACAACCTGGCGGGCATCGCGCAGTCGGCCGATGTGGAGACTGCCGGCGGCCAGCACCTGCAGCAGCTCCAGAGCCTGCTGCCAACGATTACCGGCACAGCGCAGGAGGCGGTCTCCCAGGTCAACCTGCAGGCCGAGGGCCTGCGCGTTCCGGGATTTCCCGCGGTGATCGGCCCGTTCGGCTACTCGGATTTCCGGGCGACTCTGAAGCAAACGCTCCTGAGCGTCTCCTCGATTCAGAACTTTATCGCCTCCAGGCATCTGCTGACCGCCAGCCGGCTGTCGCAGGCAAACACGGCGGACTTAATCGTTTTGGCGGTGGGAAATGCTTATATGCTTTGCCTGGCTGACGCCGCGCGCGTCTCCTCTGTGGAAGCCCAGGTGAAGACGTCGAAGGTGTCGCTCGGTCAGGCGGTTCTGAATCACCAAAACGGCGTCTCCCCGCGGCTGGATGAACTGCGCGCACGGGTCGATTACCAGACGCAGGAGCAGTCCCTGATCGCCGCGCAGAACGACTATCAGAAGGATAAAATTGCGCTCGCCCGCGCCATCGGTCTGCCGCTCACGCAGCGGTTCACGCTCAGCGATGAAACGCCGTTTGCGAAGATCGGTGCGCCGGATTTTCAGCAGGCGATGAAGGATGCCGAGCAGAATCGCAGTGACCTGAAGGCTGCCGAGCAGCAGGTGATGGCCGCGGAGCGTTCGCTGCGCGCCGCACACGCCGAGCGCTACCCGGAACTGACGGCCGAGGCGGACTACGGCGAGATTGGCGTAAATCCGGCCAACTCCTACGCCACGCTCGATGCAACCGGAAAAGTCAGCGGACCCATCTTTGAAGAGGGAAAACTGCGCGGCGATGCGAAGGTTGCCTCCGCCCAGTTGGCGCAGGCCCGGGCGCAGTACAACAACCTGCAGGGGCAGGTACGCGCCGATGTGAAGGACTCGATCCTTGACATCGAAGCTGCGGAAGAACTGGTCAGCGTAGCGCGCAGTAATGTTTCGCTGGCCAATGAGGCGCTCTCTGAGGCGCAACAGCGATTCCAGGCGGGCGTCTCCGACAATCTGGCCGTATCCCAGGCCCAGTCTGCCGTGGCCGATGCCAGCAACCGCTACGTCAGCAGCCTTTATCAATACAACGTGGCCAGGCTATCGCTGGCGCGGGCCACCGGCGTGGCCCGGCTGAAATATAAGACATATCTGGAGGGACAGTAGGCGTGGCCGAAGCTCGAACTGACGAAGAAAGAAAAAATGCCCAGCCCGCTCAACCGCATACGGGTCAACCGCCGCGCAATGAGGAGGAGGACACGGAACTGCGCCCTCCCAAGCAGCCCAGCCACAAGCGCTTCTTCATCATTGGCGGCATCGTCCTGGCTGTAATCATCGCGGGCCTTTACTGGTGGCACTCCACCTACTACGAAAGCACGGATGACGCGCAGGTCGACGGGAACCTGGTCCAGATCAGCACCCGCATCAAGGGCAATATCACCAGGGTGAACGTCGAAGACAATCAAATGGTGCAGGCCGGCCAGGTGCTGGTGGAGATTGACCCGCGCGACGCGCAGGCCGCTCTGGACAAGGGTGAGGCGAACCTGGCAACAGCGCGCGCGAACTATGAAGCCGCGCTCGCCGGCGTCCCCATCACGACCACATCCACCGGGGCGACGCTGAGTTCCGCCGGTGCCGAGGTACAGGCCGCGCTCTCCACGGTCTCGCAGGCAGAAAAGCAGTTGGACGCCGCCGAAGCCCAGGTGCTGTCGGCGGAGGCCGATAACACCAAGGCGCAGCTCGACCTGCAACGGTACACCCCACTCGTCAAGCGTGATGTGGTTTCGCGCCAGCAGTTTGACTCGATCGTCGCCATTGCCGCCAGCAGGAAGGCAGCGTTGTCAGCCGCGCAGGCGAATCTGGCCGGCGCCCGCGACCAGGTCCGCGTTGCCAAAGATCGTCTGGCAGCGGCAAAGGCGAACTATAATTCCGCGCAGACCGGCCCCAAGCAGGTCGCGGCCCAGCGTGCCAAGGCAGATGCCGCGGCGGCCGAGGTGCAGCAGGCACTGGCTGCTCTTGAAGTCGATCGCCTCAACCTCAGTTACACCAAGGTTGTTGCGCCCGATACCGGCATCGTGAACAAGAAGACCGCCCAGGTGGGGCAGAACGTCAGTGCCGGCCAGACGCTGATGACTCTCGTGCCTCTCAGCGGCGTCTGGATCACTGCGAACTTCAAAGAAACGCAGTTGGACCACATGCGCGCGGGGCAATTGGCAACCGTGTCGGTGGATGCCTATGGCGGACGGAAATATCACGCCAAGGTGACACAGATTGGTGGGGCCACCGGTTCCATGCTCAGCCTGTTTCCGCCGGAGAACGCAACCGGAAATTACGTGAAGGTCGTACAACGCATTCCGGTGCGACTGGACTTTACGGATCCGAAGGAAAACAGCGACCATTTGCTGCGTCCCGGCATGTCGGTGACGCCGGATGTTCGCGTAAAGAACTAGCCGTTCTGGCGGCGGCTCGCAAAGAACCGCCGCAGAATCTCTCCGCACGCCTCCGCCAGCAGGCCGGCCTCGATTCGCGGCCGGTGGTTTAACTGCGCGTGATTCAGCACCTGCAGCACGCTTCCCGCCGCGCCGGCCTTGGGGTCGGACGCCCCAAAGACCACCCGCGCCAGCCGGGCGTGAACCATCGCTCCCGCACACATGGCGCAAGGCTCCAGCGTGACGTAGAGCGTACATCCGTCCAGCCGGTAGTTCCGCAACGCCGTGCCGCCAAGACGCAGCGCAACCATCTCCGCGTGCGCCGTCGGATCGGCGTCCCGGATCACGCGATTCTGGCCCACTGCAATCTTTTGCCCATCCGGTCCCAGCAGAACTGCGCCGACCGGCACCTCACCCGCCTCCTCGGCGGCGCGGGCTTCTTCCAGCGCGGCGCGCATCCAGCTCTCGTCCGCGGGCGCGCTCGCATTCTCGAGAGTGGGAATGTTTGTCATGGGTGGCGGAGGCCAGGCATGGGGAAGCGGCCGGCGTGAGAGCGGCGGAGATTAGTTGGGCCGCTGGTTGGCATCGAGCGCGGCGCGAAACATCGCTTCTTCATAGGTGGAGCGGGCATATTCGAACGAGGCGAAGTTGAGCGTTTCTCCAGCCTGCGACAGGTCTCGAATCTTCGCGTGCCAGGCCCGGTACGCGGCGGAGAGTTGCTCGCCTCCGGGTTCAGAACGGGACAGGCTGCCGCCAATCTCGCCGTCCAGGTCCGCCGGCCGCGCCACCAGATGCCGCAAAAACGAGGGACGCTGTTCAATCATCCGGGCGCTCGCATCCAGGTCGCGCAACTGCAGGGCCACCGCCCCCAGGATGGATGTGGGCCGGGTCCAGGGAACGGGCTGATATCGGCGTAACCAGGCGAACAGAGCGTCAAACGGCATGGGACGGGCGATGGAGAAACCCTGTGCCAGCCGGACTCCCAGTGCGGCCAGGGCATCCCCCGACGCGGGGCACTCAATGCCTTCCGCGACAAAACTCAATCCCAGCGCTCGCGCTAGGTGCACCAGGTTCATCAGGAACCGCAGTTCGTGGGGGTGATGTTCCAGCCCGATCAGAAAGCTGCGGTCCAGCTTGATCATGTCCACCGGCAGTTCCTTGACGCGCAGCAGGGAAGAGTAGGCGCTGCCCACGTCATCGAGTGCGATGCGGACGCCGCAGGCCTTCAGTTCCTGCAGCGCCTGCTGTGAACCGGCCACCGACATGGTGTCGGCGCGCTCCAGCAGTTCCAGAATGATGCGCTGGGGGTTGATGCCGCAGCTCAGAATCTGCGTCTCCAGCTCCTCCATGGCCTTCGGATCGGCCAGGGTGCTGGGTTCAAAGTTGATGCCGACGCTCAGTTCAAAGCCGGCCGCATCCAGTTGCTGCAGATCGTTTGTACTGGTGGCGAGCACCTGATGGGTCAGCGCAACCAGATCGGCCGGCGTCAACTGGGGAAGAAACTCCGCCGGAGGAACCAGGGAGCCATCCTCCGCCTTCAGTCGCGCCAGAGCTTCAATGCCAGACACACGCCCGGTCTGCAGATCGATCACGGGCTGGTAGTGGACCTGAAGATTTCCGCTGCGAAACAGCGCCCGGATAGTCTTCTGGCGGATATGTTTCTGCTCGTCCTCGGCCGGGTGATACAGCACCCAGCGGAGGTCCGGATCTTCCTTGCTCTCCTTCAGGCTGTAGAGCGCGCGCTCGGCATGCCGCACCAGCCGCTCCGGAGACGAATCGTCGGCGGGAAACAGGGTGACGCCCATGGTGGCGCGGACAGCGGCGGTCCGGTCATTCGCCAGTTGCACCTGCCCATCGACTGCGTCCTGGATGCGCGACAGCAGCACCGTCAGGTCTTCGGCGCGCTCCAGATCTTCCAGCACCAGTACAAACTCATCGCTGCCCAGCCGGCCCACCGCGTCGCTCTGGCGCAGCTTCGCCTGCAGCCGGTCCGCCACCGTGCGCAGCAGTAAATCGCCGGTGCGATGACCGTGGGCCTCATTCACTGTCTTGAAGCCGTCCAGATCGAGCACGGCCACGGCCAGCAGTTTTCCATGCCGCCGCGCCCGTGCCGTCGCTTCCTCCAGCCGCTCGATGATGCCGCGGCGGTTCAGAATATCGGTCAGCGCGTCATGCCGCGCCAGCCAGGACTGATGCTGGCGCTCTTCTTCCAGAATCTGGCGCAGGTCCAGCGCATCCAGACCATGACCCACCAGCCGGCCAATGCGTTCGATCAGCTCCAGCACCTCTGGCCCCAGGATGTTCGCCTGAGCCGAGAGCAGCGTCAGCAGGCCCCATAGATCGCCATCGCGGTAGACGGGTACCACTGCGGTCGCATGCAATCCGTGGTCCTCATAGTATTTGCGGATCGGATCGATCATGTCGTCGGAGAGACGATCGTTGCTGTACTGCAGCCGCGAGCGGCGCCAGGCCCTCACGCTCAGGATGCGAGTCTCATCCCCGGTAAAAACGTTGGGCAGATGCATGCGCCGGTCCACCGGGCCGGCGCTATGGATCGAGTGAATCTCCAGTTCACCGGCAGCGTTTGGCCGCGCCACCCAGCTCTGCGCAAACAGACCGCCGTCGACCAGCACGCGGCACAGCTCATCCAGCAACTCGCGCTCCGTCTGGGCCCGCACCACCAGTTCGGCCGCGCTCATCAGGGCACTGTACATGGCATTTGTGCGCTCACTCTGCAGCGTGGCGTTCTTCAGTGCCGTAATCTCATTCTGAATGCCGACAAAGTGCGTCACCACGCCGTCAACGTCGCGTACGGGAGCGATGGTCAACGCACTCCAGAAGCGGCTGCCGTCCTTGCGATGATTCTCAACGTCGGTGGCGCAGGGGCTGCCGCTGGCCAGGGCCTTGCGCAGGGCCGCGCGCTCAGAGGGTCCGGTCGCAGCATCTTCCAGCAGGCGACAGTTCTTGCCCACCACCTCTTCGGCGCTGTACCCGGTGATCCGCTCATAGGCTGCATTCACATAGCAGACCGGAAACTCTGTGCCTCGATTTTCCGCAATAAAGACGGCGTTGCTGGAGGCATCCATGCTGGCCTTGTAGAGCGCCAGCGTCTGCCGCTGCCGTTTCAGCGTCTCCAGCAATTTGAGCCGTTCGATCGCAAGCTGCAGGACAGATTCGACGTGGTGGATAAGTGTCTGAATCGCTTCAAGGGCAAAAAAGCCGGGGCGGCGGCTGTAGAGCACAAGAATCAGGCGGTCGCCCGATGCCTGCGTGACCGGCACGGCACAGACGGACTGCCACCCGAACTGAATGGCCCGGCTGCGCCAGTAGGGAGTCTGGTGAGAAGCGTTCGGGGCCAGCAGATCGGCCACGAACTGCGTCTCTCCTTCCTGCCAGGCCCGGGCCACGGGACTGGCAGGGTTGTCAAGCAGCAGGACGGGAGCGCCAGCGAGGTATTCCCGCACCGCTTCTCCGGCGATGGCCTGCGGGTGAAGCGTCAGCGAATCCCCGGTTCCATGGTCCGCGCGGCCGATCCAGGCGCCATCGACGCCGTCGATATTTGCCAGAAACCGGGTAAGCTCCGGATAAAGCTGCGCGACCGAGGGAGAGGTGAGCAGAAGCCGGTCCAGCAGCGCGGGAAGTTCCCGCATTCTGCTGTCCGGTGCGTCTTCGACTGGCTTCTCAGAGATCGGCATAAGTGACCGGAACAGCGCCCTGCTCGTACGCATCCCCTATCGGTAAAACGGACCTGTCCCAACCGCTGAAGCCTGGGTTGCGCGAGAAATCTGTGGAAAACAGAATTGTATCGAACTGCGCCCGGAAGTTGAACAAAAAAGAGAGACGGCGACACCCTCTTGACGCGACACCGCCGACTGCGCAATATTGGGGCTACACGGGAAAGGAGGGCGATCCATAGAATGAAGATTGATGGCAGTTGTAGTGACAAACGTGAGGTGACTGGGGCGTAGGCGTCCATCGCCAGTCCTGACGTTCATGCAAGCGTCGAGGCCCACCCGCGAGGGCGCCTCCGGTCAATCCAAACCATTCACCGGCGCAAGGCCCGCTATTCTTTCGCAGAGTGGCGGGCCTTCGCTTTTGCGGCCGGCAGCTAGCGCTTGGACGGCTTGTAGCCGGCCTTCTGTGCATCCCCGACCGACATGAATTTGCCGTGCTTTGTCGTGCCGTAATATTTTCCGCCGGTGTGATAGACACCGCTCTCGGTGTTCACCCAGACCATCCCTTTCGCCTTGGCGCTGGCAATCTCACTGGCACTGGCCGCGGTCTTGCCGCTGGTAGATGATCTGGCCGCCGATGGCTTGGCGGCGCCTTTGGTCGCCGCGGCAGAGGACGTGGAACCCGTCGTCTGGGGCGAGGCCGTCGTGGGCTTCTTTTTGTGCTTTGCGAATCCTGTGCCGCCCAGCATGGTGATGGCGAGCATGGATCCGAGGGTCATGGACATCAGTTTCGACCGGATCATGGGTAGATTCCTCCTGGATGGATAATCCGCGTCAACCTTCCTTGAAACCAGCAGGGAAAGTCAAGGGGAACTGGCCCGGCGGGTTAGATCCGCGAGTGGCGGCGCGGTGGTTTTAGCGCGCGTAACGCCGCCGTACAATGCTTTTATGGATCCGCTTGTTATCGCCGGAAAGGCATTTGAATCGCGGCTGATCGTCGGCACCGGCAAGTATCGCGATGGCGAACAGACGCGCCGCGCTGTCGAGGCGTCCGGCGCGGAGATGGTGACGGTTGCGGTGCGGCGCGTCAACCTGGACCGCAGCCGCGAGAGCCTGCTGGACTTTCTGGACCCCGGACGGTACTTCCTGCTCCCGAACACGGCTGGCTGCTATACGGCGGACGAGGCGATTCGGGCCGCCCGGCTTGGCCGAGAGGCGGGGCTGTCGGACTGGGTCAAAATTGAAGTCATCGGGGACCAGAAGACCCTGTACCCGGACGTTGCAGCAACGCTCGAAGCAACGCGCACATTGGTCAAAGAAGGCTTTACAGTTCTGCCCTATACTTCAGATGATATTGTCGTTGCGCGCCGCCTGATCGACGTCGGCGCTGCCGCTGTCATGCCTCTTGGTGCGCCGATCGGTAGCGGCCTTGGCATCCAGAACACCGCCAACCTGCGCATTCTGCGGGAGATGATTACAGAGGTGCCGCTGATTGTAGCTGCCGGTGTCGATAACGCTTCGGATGGGGATCTCTGAATTGATCAGTGAGCTGATGCGGTGCTGATGAACTCCGGCATCGCCGGGGCTGACGATCCCATTCTGATGGCACACGCCATGAAGCATGCCGTGCTGGCGGGCCGCCAGGCGTTCTGCGCCGGCCGCATGCCGCGCAAGCTATATGCCACGGCCTCCTCGCCGCTCGAGGGAGTTTCCCGCTAAGGGAGAACCGGAGAGACGAATGCGCGTGTTCGGAATCGACTGCGGGACGGAGTGGACAGGCTTCGGGGTGGTCGAAGCGGACGATGCCGGGGAATTGCGCGCGCTCGACCACGGGGCCATCCAGCTTCTCAAGCGCGATCACCTGCCGGTGCGTCTCATGGCCATCCACGCGCGGCTCGGCGAGCTGTTGCTGCAGCACAGTCCGGACGTGGTGGCGGTCGAAGAGGTCTTTCATGCGGCCAACTCCAAAACAGCCCTGAAGCTGGGGCAGGTGCGCGGCGTGGCCCTGCTGGCGGCCGCCAGCGCCGGGCTTTCGACGGCGGAGTATGCGCCGCTGGCGATCAAGTCCGCGGTATGCGGCTATGGGCTTGCCGATAAACAGCAGGTCCAGTTCATGGTGACCCGGCTGCTGCGGCTCCCCGCTCCGCCGGAGCGAAACGATGCGGCGGACGCGCTGGCGATTGCGATTTGTCACATCCACCACATGCAGACGGCGATGGCTCAGGCGCGCGGTTCGGGGACCGTTTCCGCCTCACGAAACTCCCCGCGGCTGCGGCGAAACTAATTTTCGTTCGTCGTGTTCCAATTGACGGTGAATCAGGAGATGACTATGCCGGGTGCGCGAATGGATTGTCAGAAGGCACCGGTCAGCACGATCGCCGGTTGGGTAGGAATAAAAAGGGCTGCTGTTGCGATGCTGGTGGCAGCGGCGGGAGTGCTGCTGCTGCCCGGACACATGCGGGCGCAGGACGCGCAGGCATCACCAGGGGCCCCCGCCGCCGGCAGCGCGGCACCAGGCTCGCG
>JAJXUS010000058.1 GCA_021782675.1 Acidobacteriota bacterium | reverse complement strand
TCGTCGTCGGCGAGGCAGTGATGGCGACCGTTGGGGTCGGATTCGTGGTCACGGTCACGACCGCCGTCGCAGTTACCTTACCTCCCGTACCAGAGGCGGTTGCCGTATAGGTGGTCGTCGACGATGGGCTCACCATCTGCGTGCCGCCGCCAGAGGGCAGCATATAGGTGGTTCCATCGGAGCCCGTGACCGTGAGCGACGTCGCGTTGGTCGCACTGACGGTCAGCACGGAAGACTGGCCTGTTCCGATCGAAGCCGGATTGGCAGAGATCGCGACGGTCGGCGGCGCCGCAGCCGCAACCGAAACAACTGCCATCGCCGTCACCGTACCGTTCGCGCCCTTCGCCGTGGCAGTGTAGGTTGTCGTGGACGCTGGCGTCACCGTCTGCGTGCCGCCGCTGGGCGAAAGGGAATAACTGCTGCCATCGCTGCCGGTCAGCGTAACCTGCGTCGCATTGCCGGCAACAACCGTCAGAACCGAAGAGCCACCTGCAGCAATCGAAGTCGGGTTGGCGCTGATCGTCACCGTCGGCGGAGCGTCCGCGGAGCTGACCGTGACTGCGGTGGTCGCGGTCGCCGTAGCGCCCCCACCGGTCGCCGTTGCGGTGTAGGTGGTGGTTGCCGTTGGCTTTACCGTCTGGGTGCCACCCGTCGCGGCCAGTGCATACGAACTGCCGTCGCTGCCGGTGATCGTCACCTGCGTAGCATTGGTCGCCGCTACCGTCAGGACCGACGAGCCGCCGGGCAAAACTGTGGACGGGTCAGCCGTGATCGTCACCGTCGGCGCTGCGGATGTGGAAACAGTGACCGTCGTCTGCGAGGAAACAGTTCCTCCCGGACCCGTAGCGGTCGCCGTGTAGGTCGTGGTCTTCGCCGGGGATACGCTTTTCGTCCCGCCGGTGCCAGACATGGTGTAAGAACTGCCATCTGACCCGGTCACCGTCACCTGGGTGGCGTTGGCCGCAGCGATGGTCAACTGCGAAGACTGGCCGGCTGGGATGGTCGCGGGTGAGGCCGTGATGGAGACAACCGGGGATGGGTTCCTGCTGCCAAATCCCCCCGGCCCGCCACCGGCGCAGCCGGAGACCACGAGCGCAAACGCCAGAGAAATGAACAGAAAGATCGAGGCAGACAAGCTGCCCATCATGGCCACCGGCTGAGCAACCAGGGAAGAAATGCCGCAAAGGCTGGCATCTGTAGGAAAACTTTTTCCCATCGCCGGAACACTTTCCGGCAACAACTTATATCGACTCATCGCTTTCGTTGCTCCACCAGCCATACCCTGATGCAAGCCCAGGGCCAATTTTTGTAAAAAGTTCGTGCTACCCGTCACTCTCGAGGCTTTGATCGCCTTTCAAAGCGGGAGCGGTCGCAGGTTGCCGCCGCTCCGTCTTCCGCGCGGCAATGGCATCCAGTGTGGTCCGCACCACACCTTCCATCGTCATCGCGGTACCGGCCGCGTAGTTTTGCTCCGACATCGCGCGCTGCCGCTCCGGGGAGCCCAGAATGCCGATTAGCGCGGCGGTAAGCTGCGCCGCGTCGCCAGTCTTATAGAAGCTTGCCGCCATGCCCTCAGCCACCGCCATATCGTGCAGATCCGGGATGTCCGCGCACACGATCGGGACACCGTACTCGCACGCCTGATGCGCCGGCCCGCTCGAGCCGGTGGCGGAGTCATACGGCAAAACCAGGACCGATGTGCTGCGAAACAATGTCGGAATATCCTCCTCCGCCACGTAGCCGAGAAATTCAATGGGCAGATGCGCAGGCTGCGCTGCCCGGATCGATTCCCAGTACCCTGGCTTTGTATGATGATTCGCGCCCGCTACGACGAGCTTGGCGTTCGGAATCTGTTTCCACACGGCGGGAAAAGCATCCATTAAAGTTTCAAGCCGTTTATAAGTGCCCCAATGACCGATGGCGAGGATGCGCTGATCCGGGTTGCCGCGCATGGAAAAGTCCGGTGGTTCCGGGTTTGGCAGAAATGTGCCGTGCGTGGAGAGCATCACGTTTTTCGCGCCGTATTTTTTCTCAAGCGTGCGCCGGTAGCCCGGCAACAGTACCGAGATCGAATTGGCGCGCAGCAGAATGCGGGTTGTAATGTCTGAGCCCAGCTCCAGCAGCCGGCTGTGCTTGACGCCGGCCGCCGCGAAATCCACGTGCTCCAGCACATGGTGCAGCGTGACATGGGTGTAATACCCCATAGCACGGGCCAGCGCCGGAACCGTCAGACCCAATGCCGCCGCCGCCGGATTCTCTGGCGTGGCGAAGCTCGAAAAGACGAGGTTGAACCAGACCACGTCCGGGTTCACGCTGCGGATGGCCTGCAGCAGCCGGACGGGGTTTGAAAGAGTGCCGAACTTCCAGCAGCGGATGACGTTGTATCCAGCCAGCTCTTCCTGGTTCGGCGCGTCCAGCGGTTTGCCGGTTGCATCTGTGGCGAAATCGTAGTGGGTCAGCTCGTCGGCCAGGATCGTCAACTCCACGCCCGGCACGCGCCGCAGCTCCCGCGCCAGGTGAAAGGAGTACTCGTTAAGCTGCCGTCCGCTGGGGGGGAAGGTTCCAACCAGACAAATCTTCATTCGATCCATCCTTAAAAAATCGTGACGCTGACGTACGGCCGGAAAGTCTGCTTGGGACCGACCGGAAAGTTGAAAAAGTCCTGCTGCTGAAAGCCGGCCGAAAACCGTATCGGATACTGCAGATTGACCGGCTTACCGGCGTCCGTAAAGCGATGCCGGTAGGCCCTCTCATAAGACACGGAAAGACTGTTTTGTGTTGTGTCGTAGACGTGAAAGCTGCGGGTCGAAAAATAAGCAGTACTAAAGTGCACACCCCAGCGGTCATTGGGCGTAAAGTCAAACGATCCTGCTGGGCGCAGCGCCTGCGCGACCCCTGAGTTCGGCTGAACAATTCGCCAGGTGCGCAGGTCTTCAAGCAACGCCGTCGCGCTGAAACGCTGCGAAAACCGATGCGAGAGACCGATATAGGTCGTGGTGTAGTAGTCCTCGATGCCGACCGGGGAGAACTGCTGATCGTTCAGGCCCCAGCCGGTCAGCAGCGCCGTCTTGCCCCAGGGGGATCCCACGCGAAAGTCCAGGGCGCTCGCCAGCGCTGTGGAGTGAACGTTGCTTTCGGTGAAGGGACCCGTCTCCCAGATAAAGTACCCGCTCGCCGAAACGACGTTGAACAAGGAGCTGGTCGACATATAGGTGAAAGCGCGGAACAGATTCTGGTTTAACTGGACCGGCGAAAGCGTATCGCGCCGGATGGTGCCCTGCACACCGCTGTCGAACGTCACCACACTGCGGCCTACGTGCAGCGTCGGGCTCAGTCCGAAGTTGAACGACGTGTCCACCGTGTTGCGGTTGACGATCGAGTTGGTCGCGGGCACTGAGATGTTGCCGCGGGTATCGACCACCTGCAGAAAGCCTCCGGCCGGGGGCAGATGGCTCAGATGAAGGTGATACGCCGCCGTACCCTGGCTCTGGATCGAGGAGCGCGGAGGCGGCAGCAGGGAAGGGTTGTTGGGATTCACCGGGAAGGCCGCGTCCAGCTTGGAGTCCAGCACATAGACCGTCGAGTCCTCGTAGAGCGCCTGGACCGAGGCATTCCCTAACAGGCTGAATGTCGGGTTGATGCGATACCCTTCATCGGCGCCGGTCGTGATCAGGCTTTGCTCCGCCGTCTGATCTTCGCCGGCATCGGTCACGGCCTGGGCAAACGCGGTCAGCGCTTCAGTGCCATGGTGCTCCTGTTGATAGACCGCAGCCTGCGCCAGAAGATATTGATAGCTCGCCTCGCCGGGCGCGAGGCGGCCCACGGCCGCCAGCTCCGCCTGGGCGCGCAGCGTATCGCCCAGCGCCAGATAGGTGCTCGCCATCCCCACCCGCACGGCCACGTCCGAGGCTCCGGCGGCGCGCGCGTGCTCCAGATAAACCTGCGACAGCTTGTACTCATGCAACTGGCGGAAGATGTCCGCCGCCGCAATGTATTGCTCCCCGGTCGGAGCAGCCGTATCGCCCGCCTCGGCCTCCATCATCGCCAGCGCAATCTGGCGCTGCGCGTCCGCCGAGTTGTCCTGATCCGCCATCAGCCCCGCAATGGCCAGCCGTACGCCGACCCGGTCGCTGCCGGGCAGCGACAGAGCCTTTTCAAAGCGCTGCATGGCCGGCCGCTGTTGGCCGATTGTGTTCAGCGCCTCGCCCGTGCCGATCAGAATTGCGCTCTCAAGCTTCGTAGAGTCCGGCCCGGCGGGCTTCTGGGCCGCCTGCTGCTCGGCCAGCGTCACGTAGTGTTCGGTGGCGGCACGATCGCCGATATGTGCGTAGGAGCGCGCCAGCAGCGCGGAAATCTCCGGATTTTGCGGCGAATCCTGTTCTGCCGTCCGCAGCTCCGCCACCGCCCGGTGGTAGCGCCGCGCGGCAAACAGGGTCTCGCCCAGCCCGAGATGCAGCGCGCCGTCATTCGGCTTGATGCGCAGCGCGGCCCGATACTCCTGCGCCGAGCGAGTCAGCATCCCTTCGCGCCCGTAGGCCGTCGCCCGGATGGAGTGCAGCATCACCGAGGTCCCGGATTCCTTCTCAACGTAGCGCGTCTGTTCGATCGCGCTCGCCGGGCGATTCAGATCCAGGTCCGCGTAGGCCAGTCCCAGATGCGCCTCCGCATCCTTCGGGTCAAGCTTCAACGCCGCTTCAAAATCCTGTGCGGCTTCTGCGGGCTGATGCAGATCGTTTCTCACATAGCCCCGGTTTACGTAGGCGGTGACAATCCGGGGATCGCGCGCCAGCGCCTCGGAGAAGTCCGCCTGCGCCTGCTGCAGATTCCCATCATGCTTTTGCACGTATCCGGCCAGCAGGGGAATGTCCGGTTCGTGCGGCAGCAGATCCTTGTATTTATCCGTGAGCTGCTGCAGCTCCGCATATTTGCCCAGCTGCAGCAGGTCGTAACCCAGGTACACCACCACGTCGCGGTCCATGGGGAGCTTTTTAATCGCTTCCTCGCCAACAGCGGCGGAGGCTGCCGGATCGCCCGCGAAGCTGTAATACCGCTCTGTCTCCCGCAGCATCTGGGGCTGCTGGCGCATGGTAGCGTTGGCGCGCTTCAGCCAGACATGCGCCAGCGGAATATTGTGTGCTTCGATTGCCGCATTCATGGCGCCCGCAGTGATCAGCGCGCTGTGCGCGGAGCGGGCATAGGCCTTGCGGTAGAACATCTCCGCCCGGGCATAGTGGCGCTCCGCGGTGTAAAGATCGCCGAGCGCCAGGTAGGGAACATACAGCGACGGATCGACATGGGCCAGGGTCTGGAACGTTTTGGCGGCAGCGCGATTGTCGCCGGCCGCGCGCTGCGCATAGCCCAGGGAGACCAGAGCGAAGCGGTTGCGCGGGTCAGTCTGGAGAATTTTCTGATACTGCGCCATGGCCTCGTGAGTACGTCCCAGCTTCATCAGCAGATCGCCGTCGAGCTGCAGATTCGCCGGATCGTTGGGACTGAGCGCCACGGCCTGGCGAATGTCCGCCAGCGCGCTGTCTGTTTCGCCAGCGTTCATCTTGATCAGCGCCCGCAGGCGCAGAAATCCCGCGCGGCCAGGCCCCTGTTCGTGGATGGGCACAATCTGCGCCTGGGCAATCTTCAACTGCGCCGCAGCGGCATCGTCCTGCCCCAGGCTGCGATACACCGACAGCAGATCCATGTGCAGTTGAATGCCGTAGAGCGGCCCTTCGACGGGCGCGGCAGGCAGGCTGGCGAGGGCCTCCTGATACTCCTTCGCGGCCTGCTCATCGTTCTCCTGGAGCACAGCAATCTGGCCGCGCAATGCGTGCAGCCGGTAGTAATTGGGATCGATGGCGGCGGCGCGACGCAGAAATGGCTCAGCCTGCGGAATGGATCCTGCAGCCACCTGTGCCTGCGCCGCCGAGAGCTGCAGCCCCAGGTCGCGTGGCATGGCATTCGCGGCCTGCCGGTAGGTTGTCGCCGCCTGCTGCACGTCGCCCGCTAACTGGTAGGTGTAGGCCAGCTCCGCCACTACGTCGGGATGGGGGTTGGCAATCGAGCGCAGTGCGGCAATGGCCGCCGGATAATTTCCGCTTTCGCGGTAGTAGCCGGCCAGCGCCCGCTGTACTTCAGGATTATTGGGCGCGCGCTGCTTCGCCATGTTCAGGTACCGGCGCGCGGTATCCAGTTGATTCAGCCGCTGATAGGCAAGCGCCAGCAGCAGCTCAGAGCGTGCATCTGGCTGCACCCGCTCGGCCCGCGTCAGCCAGGTGATGGCGTCCGTGGTGTTGCCGGAGCGGAGATAGATATCTCCCAGCAGTTGCGCATCGTTGTGGCGTCGCGGGTCCGTCGCCAGAACCTGCGTCAGCAGCTTGATGGCTTCATCGGTGCGGCCGGAAACACTGTAGACCTGCGCCAGACCGGACAGGCCGTCGACCGCGCCCGGCTGCAGGCGGAGTCCATGCTGGTAGGCTGCGATCGACTGCGAATAGCGGTTGGCCAGACGCGCCGCGTATCCCAGCAGAAACCAGAGCTGGGGATCGTTCGGGGCCGATGCCGCCGCCCGCTGCGCATAGCTCAGCGCCGCGGCGTGGTCGCCCCGGGCCAGCGCCTGCTGCGCCGCCCGCGCCAGCCGCGCGTTCTGGATATTCGATCCCCAGCCGAGCGACTGCGCCGTCACCGGCGCCGCGCCGGGCTTGGCCGCCGGCTTTGCTGTGCCGGCGGGGCTGACGGTGTAGGTCTGAGCCAGACCAAAACAGGGGAGTGTAAAAACGACACAAAAGCAAATTTTTGCTAAGGTTGCGGAACGCGCAATCAAAGGGTCACCGGAATCTTGTTTTTGTACACGAACGTTGGATACTGAAAGTGCTTTTCGCGTTGCTACACTGCAGACAGCCGCACGAGCGGCGGTGAGCAACACATTCGTTACTCGCGGAATCCAAGAGGAATCGTGAAACCAATTGACCGGGCCGCATCCTCCGCCCAGCCGCTGCCGATGCCGTTGATCTTGCTGACTGCATTGGCCGTCCATCTGCCGCTGTTGCTGATGAAGCTGCCTCTGAAGTCCTACGACACCAATTTTCATATTTTCTTCGCATCCCACTATCTGCACCACTGGTTCAACCCATGGAACAGCAAGTGGTATGCCGGATTCTCGCAGGCGACCTACCCGCCGCTGCCGCAGCAGTGGATTGCCATCCTTTCGCACGTCCTCGGGCTGGAGATGGGGTATATGGCGGTCCAGATGGCGGCCATCCTGCTGCTGGTCGTCGGTGTGTATCGTTTCTCCCTGCTCTGGGTCAGTCCCCGGGCGGCATCTTTTGCGGCGCTGGCCAGCGTATTTCTGGGCTCGGAAAGCTTTCTTGTCTACTCCGCCGGACAGCTCGCGACCACCTCGGCTGCGCCTATCTACTTGAATGCATTGCCTTATCTGTTTGAGTGGGTCCGTTATGGCCGGCCGCGGGCGTTTCTGAAGGCCGCCATTCTGTTTACGGCGGCGGCCGCGGCTCACCATGCCACGCTGCTGTTCGGGTCCTTTTTCTTTGCCGTGCCGGTGCTCGCTCTGGTCGTGATGGACGCCCGCAGCGCTTCATCCGAAAAATCCACCAGCATGGGCGCGGTAGCCGCTCGCACCCTCGGTATCGTTGTCGTGGTAAGCGCGGCCATTGCGCTGGTTCTGCTGCCGTTCTGGATTGCTCTTGTCCATTATCCCGTAACCCAGACCCCGATTCCGCACGCCAGCCGCGCCAATTACATTTTGAGCCCGCAATGGGGCCTGAATTATTTTGTCATCCCGTACGGCGCCTTGATTCTGGCGATCCCTTTCATCATCTGGCGGGGTTCGATTCAGCCGCGTCTTCGGCCGCTGCTGCTGGGCTTCTGGTTCGCGTTCCTGGTCGGCCTGGGCGGCACCACACCGGTGGCTCATCTGCTGCTGGGCCGCGCCTTTGAAGTCATCACCATGGAGCGCTTCAGCTATTGGGCCACCCTGCTGGCGCTGCCTTTTGTCGGCCTGCTGGCCGCGGAGTTGATCGCCCGCTTCCGGGCTCCGGCCCTCGTCAGCCTGATGGTGCTGGCGGCCTTTACCTGCGGCTTTGGCGTGGCCTGGTCCACCTACCGCCCCGCCGATGCTGAGAGCTTCCGGGTCGATTCCGCCGCCGCCTGGCTGAACCGCGACGGGCACGACCGATACCGCTACGTCACCCTCGGCTTTGGCAACAAAATCTCCCGCCTGGCCGTGCTTACCGACGCCAGCAGCGTGGACGGGGAGTGGAACTCCGGCCGTCTGCTGCCGGAGCTGACGCAAAACGGCGCCGGCGCACTCACCAGCTCAAAATATTTTGGCGCGGGCGGCATGAAGGCGCTGCGCGCCATCCTGCGCCATGCCGATCACTACGGGCTCAAGTGGGTGCTGGTGCATGATCCGTCCTATGACCCGCTGCTCACCTTTGCCGGCTGGCGGCCGGTGGATGATCTGGAAGACCGCACCATCGTGATCTGGAGCAAGGATGGCGTGCCTCCGGCGCAGCCCATTCCTTCGCCGCAGAAGCCGCCGCACTGGCAGGGAATCCTGTGGGGGACGCTGCCGTTCGGCAGTAGCCTGCTGGCGATTCTGATTGTTCTGATACCGGACGGACGGCACGACGATGAGGACGATTCGTCCGGCGCAGTCGGGCAGCCTCTGGTGGCCGGGACGGTGCTCTCATGAAGCGCGGCGCTCTGCTCGCACTGGTGCTCGCGGCGCTCACGGTCCTGTTTATTGCGATCGGGACGCTGCATCCCAACGCCTCGGCCCGGTTCTTCGCCGGCGGGGAAGGCCTGGTTGGATCCTCCTCCACGCCGGAGGCCGCGGCGCGCAAGCTGGGCAGCGAGATTGAGCTGCGCGCCTGGCAGCGGGCCTACAACAGCCTCGGCAACAAGGCGCAGTTCACGGAGCAGGAGTTCTTCCACGACATCACCGGCTACCACGAAAGTCTTCGCACCTACGCGACGCTCGAAAGCTACGAGGTGTTCCCGCAGCATGCCACGACCAGCGACGCCGATGTTCAGTTGCGGTTGCACTGGTCCACGGTGGTTGGTTCTTTCACGGATACGCGC
>JAJXUS010000057.1 GCA_021782675.1 Acidobacteriota bacterium | reverse complement strand
AGAAGAGCTGCTGATCCCCAAGGACGAGCTGCAGCGTACCTGGCTGGTGCGCAAGGTGCTTAATCCGTTGTCACCGGTGGAGGCCATGGAACTGCTGGTCGATAAGTTGGGGAAGGCTCGCACGAACTCCGAGTTCCTGCAGAATATGAACTCGCTTTAACGCAGTTTTCCCGTCGGTATAAAGTGCCTGCGCATCACCAAATGTCATTCCGAGCGCAGCGAACGATCGCTGCATTGCAGCAGAGAGCCAACGCCCGGATTCTTCGCTTCGCTCAGAATGACGACCATTCCGCCATAGCAACCTAAAAACGCTCGAGTGCAGACTGCATGGAGCGCGGCCCTGTGCATTTTCGCCGGTCCCGGGGCGTTTTATTGCTCACCCAATCGGATTGCGGGCCTTCAGCTTGCATGCGGGCACGCCCGCATAGATCGACCAGGGCTCCAGGTCTTTGGTAGCCAGCGAACCCAGCCCCAGAACGGCGCCATCGCCCAGACTGACGCCCGGCGATACGATGGCCCGCGCAGCCACCCAGGCATATCTGCCAAGCTGCATCGGGAAGGAGAGAACCGGGAAGGCCGGATCGTTGTAGTCGTGCGTCGCCCCGCAGAGGTAAGCGCCTTGCGAAACGATGGCGTGGGAGCGCAGCAGCATGGGAGCAGGGTTATAAAGCTCCGCGCCATCCGCCACCCAGACATGGTCTTCGCACGTCAGGTTCCACGGTGCCCAGATGCGCGCGCCGGGATAGATACGGCAGCCGGGCCCGAGCGATGCACCAAAGATGCGCAAAAGCCGGCCGCGCCAGGCGTGCGCTATGCGTGGGGAAGGCCGGAAGAGAAAGATCCACGCGGCGCTCCACAACTGGCGGCGCACGCGGTTACCCAGCGAGTATTGGGGCGCACCAAAGGATTGTGCGCCGGAGTGCACCGGCAGCGCACGGCTCATGGGGCCGCACCTGCATCAGATTCGTTGAAAGAAGCGCACCAGCTCGACCACATTCTGATCCAGATTGTAGCGGGCTTCGAAGCAGGCGCGCGCACTCGTGCGTCGCTGAGCCTGTTCTTCGGGCGGTAGCGCCAGCCAGCGCTCCAGCAGTTGACGGGTACCTTCGACCGTGTCGGGGGCGACCAGACCGGCATTGTCGGTCTCAATTTCCGGCCAGATATTCACCTGATCTGAGATCAGCACCGGCCGGCTGCAAGCCAGCGCTTCGGCCACGGCGATTCCGAAGTTCTCCTGGTGTGAGGGCAACACGAAGGCCTCACCGGCGTAAAACGCCCCCCACTTCGCGTCCCCGGTGATGAGGCCGGGCCAGTGCACGCGGTGCGGCAAGCCGGCCTGCCGGACGCGAGCCTCAAGCCCGGCGCGCATTCCGGCATCGGGGCCGGCCATCACAAGATCGATCTCCGGGTGCTGCGCCGCCACTGCGAGAAAAGCGTCAATGAGCAGGTCACAGCCTTTCTTGGGATGAATGCGCCCAAGATAAAGGAAAAACCGCCGTCCTCGCACCGCCGGACAATGGCGATAGAACGCGTCGCGTTGCTGTTCGGGATCGCCGTTCGGCATCTCCGCGCCGTAGGGCACGACCGCGGCGTGCCAAGGGGGCATGCGGAAGCTTTGCGGCGCCAGCCGCTTTTCCGTCTCACACGTGAAGAGAATGGAGTTCGCGTCGCGCACCACCTTGCGCTCTGCGAGATGCCAGTAGAGCCACTTTTTTACGTGCTTCAACGGATAGGTCCGCTTGAACCACGGATCCAGCATGCCGTGCGGAAACAGCACGTACGGCTTGCGTCCGTGAATGGCGCGCCATGTGCCCCAGCTTTGATACTGCCAGATGCCATGCACCACGACGCCATCGAAGCGATCGATATTGGCCTGCATCCAGGGCACCCAGCGCGAGGAATAGCCGTAGGTGGAGCTGTTTTGGCCAAGCGCGTGAGCCGGGAATCGCAGTTCTTTCAGAAATGGTTGATCCGGCAGATCGAGGCATGCCACCTCGCCCTGCCAGCCAAGGCGGGGACCGGCGGCGACGATGCAACGCACCAGTTGCGCCGGGCCGCCATACTCCGGGTGAAGCGAGCGAATGACATGCAGCACACGCATCAGCGGGCCGCCTTTCGCCGCGCGCTCTTTGACGCCGCCGCGGCCTGGAATGCCTGCATCAGTCCTGCGACGTCGGCCTCCAGACTGAAGTGCTGAATCCGCGACAGGCTGCGCTGTCCCATCGCCCGGCAGGTCTCCGGGCAGGCCAGCACACGCTGTAGGGCGTCAGCGAGCGCGGAGACATTCCGCGCCGGAAACACACAGCCGTTCTCGCCATCTGTCACCAGGTCCGGCTGACAGCCCACTTCATCCGACACGATTACGGCGCGCCCGGCATTCATCACTTCATTGACGACCAGCCCCCAGGGTTCGTGTACGGAGGGCAGTACGAACACATCGGCAAGATCGTAGAAAGGCGGCAGCTCCGACTGGTTCCGAAAGCCGAGCAGGCGAGCATCCGCGGCCGCGGCAGCGGGAGCGGCCTGCAAGCGCGCCTCAATGGCCGGCCGCTCTGCGCCATCGCCGATCATCAGCAGATACGGCCGGATCGCGGCTGGGCGGGTATAGAACTCGAGCCACGCATCGACCAGATCCATGCAGCGCTTGCGTGCGAGCAGCTTAGAGGCGAAGAGAATGATGGGCCGGCCGCTTTCAAGGCCGAGCGACTGGCGGAGATGCTCCCGTTGTGGTGCTGCCTGGCGGCAACGGCTGGCAAAAAACTCATTATCGACGGCATAGGGCATGGAGAAGACCGGAAAATTCGCACCCAGATAATGCCGCCAGTACTCGGAGTTGCGCATGCCGACGCTGAGCGCGCCGTAGGTGAACCGGCGCAGAACACGGAAGAAGGCCCGCTTCAGCGCTAATCGTACCTGGCCGCGGGGATGGTCGATGAGCGTGGAGTCGGTCCGCAGCAGCACGGGAATGCCGAGTGTCCGCGCGACCGCCATCGCGATCCAACTGTTGAGGGTGGCGTAACCATGAATCCACAGTACGTCAAACCTGCCGCGCCGCAGGTGCCGGAAGATCGCGCGACTGAGTGGCCGGGCAAAACCGATGGTTGAAGCATCGCTCCAGTGCGGCAGAAAGACGTGCTTATATCCGCCAAGCAGCGGAATGTCCCAGGCGACCGGAACGCCGAACCCCTCGTCGTGATAACTGCGCAGAGAAAAGTCCGCGGTGTAGAAGACTGTTAGATCCAGCCCCGGCTCAGCCGCCAGACGCCGCAGCAGCGGCGACTGATATTGAATAGGATGGCTGAGAAGATAGGCGGCTCGAAGCATAGAGTGCGCGGGACAGCGCCGGCCGGGTCGTTATCCCGCCGGTTGATCGCGTTACGGGATAAATATCGGAAGCAGATACAGCAAACCGACGGCGATGCCGATGCCGCCGCCCTTGATCGCTGCTTTGAACGAATTAGTCGGAAGGTAGATGATGTCATCGCTCTGAACGATGGGGTCAGGCGCGGTGCCCTTCAAAATTTTGCCCAGATTGAAGGGAATCTCATGCCGCTTTCCACCGCTGGTGCGAATTATGCGCGATTCGGAAAGGGCTGCCTGAAAGCCCGCACCGCCACCTAGCGTAATTGCCTGAAGGGCCGTCATCGGGGTGTTGGGAGAGATGGGGAACGCCCCGGCATGTAAGACCGCGCCAACGACATAGACCACCCCGACCCGCGGGACCAGTACGCGGTCTCCCGGATACAGGGGAACATTCTGCTGCAGCGCCTGTGCGGGATTCGAGCTGAGAACGACCAGGAAAGGCTCCGCTGCACCTTTGCGCAAAATGGTGATGCTGTGGCTGGCCTCCGGCTTCAGTCCTCCAGCGGCTCCAATCGCATCCATCAGCGACATGGGGGCGAAGGCGGGAATCGCGCGCGGGCTGGAAACTTCGCCGGTCACCGTGATGACATCGACCATGGAGTCCTCGACCTGAATGAGGACATCGGGCGCCAGAATCATCTGGCTTTGTACGAGCCGGCGGGCTATCTCATGCTGCGCCTGCTCGATCGTCATATTTCCCACGGGCACGCCGCCAATCAGCGGCAGATCGACCACCCCGTTTCCGGCAATACGCGTCTTCACCCTGTAGTCGGGAACGCCATAGACGCTGACGGAGATCAGATCGCCGGGGTGCAGCACGATGGCGCGGCCGGGCTCCATCTCCGTGGGGGCGCGCTGCACCAGGCCCTTGTTGTCCGGGTTGGGGCTATCCCTGCGCGTGGGAGCGGGGCCGGCAAATTGCGCAAGGCTCACCAGTGGCAGCAGGCAAAGGGCGAGCAGTCCGGCAAACCGGCGCCAGGCAAGCCTTCGGATCTGCGGCACGGCGGATCGGGGTGTGCGGTCGCCGGACACTACGAGTCCTCCTTACGCCAGAAGAATGGCCACTTCCGGCGCGGTGCATCTTCGGTCCTGGGCGGGCGGCCGTTCGTGTAGGAATACCGTTGATATCCGTAGTAGCCGTAGTAACGCTGGGAGGCAGCATCGACCGCGTTAATGACCGTGCCGCCGAGCCGGGTGCCGGAGCGCATCATCAGGTCGCGCGCCCGCCGCACGGAGTGTTTGCTGGCGCGGCCATAGCGTACAACCAGCAGGACAGCATCGCTGAACGGCGCCAGCACCAGACCATCCGTAATGGTCAGGATGGGCGGCGAATCGATCAATACGTGCGTAAACCGGCCGCGGCACTCTTCGATCAGGCTGGTCATGCGCGTAGAGGAAATCATCTCGGTCGGAAACGGCGGAACGGGCCCGCTGGGCAGCAGAAAGAGATTCGGGACTTCCGGAATCGTCTGCATCGACTCCTCCAGCGTAGTGGCGCCGGACAAGACGGTGGAGAGACCGATGCGGCTGCTGATGCCAAAGCGGCTGTGAATGGTCGGGCGGCGCAGGTCGGCGTCGATCAGCAGAACCCTGGCTTCGCGGAACGCGAGAACTGCTGCCAGGTTGCTGGCGACCGTGCTCTTGCCCTCCGCCGGTGTGGAACTGGTGATGAGAATGACCTGCGGCGGCTGACCCACGCCGGACAGCAGCAGGGAAGTCCGTAGCGAGCGGAAAGCCTCGGCAAATTGAGAATTCGGCTGGCCGATTGCGTCGACGTTTCGCTGCGCGGCAGATCGTGTGTCTTCTGTGAGACTGCGCGGCAGGACCTTGCGGGCGCGCGGGATAACCGCCAGCGAAGGCAGCTCGGAGATGGTCTCGATGTCATGCACGCTGCGCAGGCTGGTATCCATGCTGTCGAACAGAAAGGCCAGGGCCACGCCGGCAAACAGCCCGAACATTACCCCGGCCAGGATACGGGAGCGGCGGCGCATGCCGCTGGGCAACAGCGGAATGCGAGCATAGTCGACAACCTCGATTTCGCTCGATTCGAGGCCGGCTTCAATACCCGCCTCTCTTAGGCGCTGCAGCAGGCCGTCATACAGTGTGCGGTTGGAGTCGAACTCGCGCTGCAGGAGCACGAATTTCACCATATCGTCGCGCTTCTGGTAGTTCTTGGCTTCTTCCTGCGCCAGCACCTGGCGCGTCATATCCTCGTTGACAGCAGCGGCGCGGTACGCATTGTTCGATTGCGCCAGCACGCGCTGCTCTTCCGCCTGGATGGCCTTCTGGTTCTGCGCCATCTCCGCCTTCAGTTGCTTGACGGCCGGGTAGTTGGGTCCGAACTGCGAGATGAGCTGCGCGTACTGGGCCTGCAGCGAGGCCTGTCCGTTGCGCAGGGTCGCCAGCAGGCTGGCTGCACCCGAGCCAATGACCGAGGGGCTGCCGTCGATCAGGTCGGGATTCATGGTGGTCAGCATCCGGTACTGTGCTTCGGAAACGATGCGGCGAATCTTGGCGTCGGCGGCGGCGCGGGAGAGATCGTCCAGCGTGTCGAGGTTCAGATTATGTGCCTGATCGCTGAGGCCGAGAACACCCAGCTTGCGCTGCAGTTCGACCAGTTTCTCCTGCGAAGATTCGACCGATTGCCGCAAATCGTCGAGCTGCGTCGAGAGCCACTGGGAAACGCGCTGAGTGGCAGCGTACCGTGTCTGAAAGCTGCGCTCGATATAGTCATTGATCAGCGTGTTCACGACGCGTGCCGACAACTCTGGCGAGCCGCAGGTGAAGTTAATGGCGATAAGCTGCGTCTTTGGAACGCGGCCCACGGAAAGGCCGCCCCGCAGGTACCCGATCATCCAGTCCTGAACGCCCGGATCGTTCGGATCAACATGCGTTACGGTGGCTTTTGGCCCCAGGAAATCCGGATTGTCTTCGAGTTTGATCTCTTTGGCGACCTTCAGGAGCAGAGAATCGCTCTGCAGAATCGCCACTTCCGTTTCCAGGCGGGTTCCAAGATCTTGCGGACCGGAAGCGCCGACGCCGATGCGGTACTCATTGGAGGCGCCTGGACTTACCTGAATGGTGCCGCCCGACGTGAAGGTATGCGGCGTGGTAATGGCCCGGACCACCCCATATACCGTGCCCACGAAAAGACACGCCAGCACCAGCCACTTGCGCTTGCGCAGCGTCAGCAGATTTTCGGCGAGCGCGTTTCCTTCTTCATTCGTGACCCAGCCGCCGCCCGTCTGGAACGACCGCGGCTTGAATTCGGCTTGCCCCGGGGGGGATGGATTCGACGGTGAGCTCATGCGCGCAGTGACCACTGATCTGCCTCAGGTGACGGCAGCGGGGCTGAAACATCCGGGAGTATAAGGAGCGCAGCGGAAGCGATCGGGACAGCCATTCTGAGCGGCAATTCTTTCAGCGTTCCTCAGTCCGGTGCCGATAGATCCCCGGCGGGCTGATCCTTCGGTCCCGATTGCTGGTATGCCTTTCCGAGATCGAGTCACATGCAGACAGAACACAGCCGTGGAACGCAATAAAACGTGAGCAGGCTGGAACGGCCGTATGCGTACCTTGAGAATAGGTGCAGGGCGCGGTCATCGTCAATGCACGGATTTGTGGAGGTGCGAATGATAGTGCAGCGTTCACCGGATCGAACCCGATCCGACCGGCGCAACCGAGTTTCGAGACCCGGCGCTGATATCATCTCGGCAACGCGCCCGAAGCGAGGTCGATCCCCGTTAAACAGAAAGTGATAGAGTCACCGCGTCCCCTTGTCGTCGTCGGATCCGGCTATGTCGGATTGGTGGCGGCTCTGTGTTTTGCAGAGCTCGGCCACTCGGTGGTGTGCGTCGACCGGGACGCCGGCAAGATCGAAGCCCTGCGCGCCGGCCGCGTCACCGTCTATGAACGCTTCGTTCCTGAGCTGTTGGCGAAGCTGGGCGGCACCCGCGTCCACTTCACCACCGATCTGCCCTGGGCAGTTTCACAGGCTGGACTGATCTTCGTCGCCGTCGGCACCCCCCAGGCGCGCGGCGGCAAGGCGGACCTCTCGCACGTCGAGACGGCCGTCCGTCAGATCGCCAGTCACCTGCAGGGATATACCGTCATTGTTGAAAAAAGCACGGTGCCGGTTTTCACCAGCCGCTGGATGCGGCAGCTGATTGAGAACTGCGGGGTATCGCCGGACCAGTTTGACGTGGTCTCGAATCCCGAGTTTTTGCGGGAGGGAAGTGCAATCGCGGATTTTCTGCACCCTGATCGCATTGTCGTCGGCTCCTCGTCGGAGAAGGCCGCAGATTTGGTCGCAGCCGCCTATCGGCCGCTGACCAGCGGCGAATACTATCGCCGGCCGGATGTCATCCTGGGGCAGTGCAGCCAGTTGGCGCCCCCGCCACTGATGCGCACCTCTTGCGAAAGCGCGGAGCTGATCAAATACGCTTCCAACGCCTTTCTCGCGATGAAAGTTTCGTTTGTGAACGCGGTGGCCAACCTGTGCGAGATGGCCGGAGCGGACATCGCGGACGTAGCGCCGGGTGTTGGCGCCGACAAACGGATCGGCACCGAGTTTTTTCATCCGGGCATCGGCTACGGAGGCTCCTGCTTTCCCAAGGACCTGGCGGCCTTTCGCACCGTCGCGGAATCGTGCGGGGTAGACTTCAGCCTGCTGGGCGCCATCGAGCGAATCAATGAAATCCAGCCGCTGCGCTTCCTGGAAAAAATTCGGGAGATGGCGGGCGGCATCGATGGCCGCCGCTTCGCGGTTCTGGGTCTCGCCTATAAGGGAGGTACAGACGATGTGCGCGAATCTCCCGGCCTGCGGGTGGTCCGTCTGCTTCTGGCGGAGGGTGGGCGTGTTTCGGCGTATGATCCCGCGGCGATGGAAAAGGCGGCCGCGTGTATGCCGCCGCACTCCGGGCTGGAATATGCCGCCAGCGAAATGGAGGCTGCGGCGGGAGCGGACCTTCTTCTGATCCTTACGGACTGGCCGCAGTTTGCCAGTCTTGACTTGCCGGCGATTGCCCGGCTGATGGCGCACGCGCGACTGCTGGACGGCCGCAATGTTCTGGATCCCAGGATCGCCGCTGCCAGCGGCATGCAGTATGGATGTGTCGGGCGCCCGGGCGTTCCGGCGGCTGCAGTTCGGCGTCCTGCAGCGGCCGCGCCGAACGGCGCTGAACATGGCCTGACCCTGCGGACGTCCAGGGAGCGCCCGCAGCGCATTCTGCTCACCGGTGCCGCAGGATTTCTGGGGTCGCACCTGACCGACCGGCTTTTGCAGGAAGGCCACTATGTGATCGGCGTCGACAATCTTTCGACCGGCAGCCTGACCAACGTGGCGCATCTTGCAAACGACCCGCGATTCGAGCTGCTCGAGCGGGACGCCTGTGAATTTCTCGATCCGGGCCGGGTCGATTTCATCTTCAACTTTGCCTCGCCCGCCAGTCCACCGCAATATATGCGGCGTGGCATCGAGACGCTGCGCGTGGGTTCAGAGGGCACACTGCGCATGCTCGATCTGGCCGCCAAATATAACGCCGGATTTCTGCATGCCTCCACCTCGGAGTGCTATGGCACGCCGGAGGTCCATCCCCAGCCGGAATGGTACTGGGGCAACGTAAACCCAGTCGGTCCGCGCTCGGTCTACGACGAGGCCAAGCGATTTTCCGAGGCGGCCGTTATGGCATACCGGCAACACCGGGCAGTGGCCACGCGGCTGGTGCGAATCTTTAACACCTATGGCCCGCGCATGCAGCCCGATGA
>JAJXUS010000056.1 GCA_021782675.1 Acidobacteriota bacterium | reverse complement strand
CGTTCGCGTGATGCTGTACAGCACGGCGGGCGAGACTTCGTTCCGCGCGATGGACGGCTCCGCGGCCGTCAACTGATTCACCAGCTCCATAATGGCCGCGATGCAGGTATTGAAGTGCCAGCGGCCCTCAAACTCCTGCGTCACGCGGCGGAGGGTCTGGTGCAGCTTGCGCAGCAACTGTTGCTCCAGCGGAGTGTGCTGGGTCGGCAGCGCCTGATCGCGGCCAGCGTTCGCCTGCGGAATTGTCTGCGTGATGAAGCGAAACACGCGGCCCAGAAAGCGGCTGATGCCGGCAACACCGTCTTCCTGCCAGTCCAGATCGCGATCCGGCGGCGCCGCGAACAGCGCATACATCCGCGTCGCGTCCGCGCCGTAGCGCGCGATCATTTCGTCCGGTGAGACGACATTCCCCTTCGACTTCGACATCTTGGCGCCGTTGCGGATCACCATCCCCTGCGTAAAAAGCCGATCGACCGGCTCGTTATTTTTGATCAGACCGAGGTCGCGCATCATCTTGGTCCAGAAGCGCGAATAGATCAGGTGCAGGATTGCGTGCTCTACACCGCCGATGTACTGATCGATAGGAAACCAGTAGGCAGCCTTTGCAGGGTCAAATGGCGCCTGATCGTTTTTCGCGTCGGTGTAGCGATAAAAATACCAGGACGAATCGACGAACGTGTCCATCGTGTCCGTTTCTCGGCGCGCAATGCCGCCGCACCTCGGACACGTGGCGCGCGCAAAATCCGGCACGCGAGCCAGCGGCGATCCACCCTCCTGCGTAATGTCAATGTTCTCCGGCAGCAGCACCGGCAGTTGCTCCTCCGGCACTGGAACAATGCCATCGGTCGCGCAGTAGAGGACGGGAATCGGCGTACCCCAATAGCGCTGCCGGCTAATGCCCCAATCTTTCAACCGGTACGTGGTGGATGCCTTGCCAAAACCGTGCTTCTCCACAAAGGCAATCATGGCAACCTGTGCCTCCTGGCATCCCAAACCGGTAAATTCTCCGGAGTTGAGAAGCAGGCTGTCTTCCCCGGTAAAGGGCAGCAGCGGCTCGGTCGGCTGCCCGGCTGCGTCCCTTACCTCGCGAGGCAACACCACGATTTTGATTGGCAGATCGTACTTCTTCGCAAACTCATAATCCCGTTCATCGTGGGCGGGGACAGACATGACAGCGCCGGTTCCGTAATCCGTCAGTACGTAATTTGCAACCCAGATGGGAATCTCTTCGTTCGTAAATGGGTTGATCGCGAAGTGGCCGGTCGCAAAGCCGTGCTTTTCAAGATCGTTCAGCACGCCCATCTCCCGGGCGCGGCGCTGCTCTTCCAACAAATCGCGAACCTGCTGCTCCAGCTCAGAATCCGCCGCCGCCAGGCGCGCGATCAGCGGATGCTCCGGCGAAAGCTGCAGCGAAGTTGCTCCAAAAATCGTATCGATGCGGGTGGTGAAGACCGCCACCGATTCCAATTCCGGAGCCTGTTCCAGCATCGTTTCGGTCAGGTTTAACTTGACGGGATGATGCCAGGGCCCGCGCTTGTCTTTTTCGGCGGCAGCGACGGCAAAATGAACGAGCGCGCCCTCGCTGCGTCCGATCCAGTTGCGCTGCATGGTGCGCACTTTTTCCGGCCAGCCCGACAGCTTGTCCAGATCATCGAGCAGCTCCCCGGCATAGTTGGTAATGCGCAGGAACCATTGCTCCAGCTCCCGCTGCTGCACGGTCACGTCCTCATGGCGCCAGCAGCAGCCGTCGATCACCTGCTCATTCGCCAGCACGGTCGCACATGCAGGGCACCAGTTCACCTTGCTGTTCTTGCGGTACGCCAGGCCCTTCTCCAGCAGACGCAGAAAAAACCATTGGTTCCAGCGATAGTAGTCGGGCAGGCACGTCGTCACTTCACGCTGCCAGTCATAACTGAATCCCAGCCGGCCCATCTGGCGCTTCATGGCCGCAATGTTGGCGAGCGTCCAGTCACGCGGCGGCGTATTGTTCTTCAACGCGGCGTTTTCCGCAGGCAGCCCGAAGGCGTCCCAGCCCATGGGATGCAGCACGTTATAGCCCCGCATCCACATGTGACGCGCCAGGGCATCGCCGATGGCGTAGTTGCGCACGTGCCCCATGTGGAGCTGGCCCGAGGGATAGGGCAACATCTCCAGCACGTAATACTTCGGCTTTCCGCTCTCCGGGGGTTCTGCCGCGTAGAGTTCGGACTGCGCGCTCCACGCCGCCTGCCAGCGTGGCTCGATTTCAGCCGGGTTATAGCGCGGGAGACGATCCGAGGCCTTTACGGGGCTGCCAGCATTTTCAGTCTGCATACTATCTAAATTCTAACTGTCCGCCGGGCGGCGCCGATGGAATGGCCTTTTGGGCCAACGGCCGCGCATCGCTCTCCGGCCGCGAGAAGTCAGAGAAGTGCGCGCAGCGCCCGCACATTGCCCGCCTCATCGCAGACATCGTCAACCGGCGTCTCCGCGATGAAAGCGGCGCCGGCGAAGGCGGGCTCGGCCAGCAGGCGTCGAAAGGGCTCCAGACCAATTGAACCGCGGCCAATATGCTCATGCCGGTCGAGCTTTGAACCGCGCGCCGACTTGGCGTCATTGCAGTGCCAGACACGAATGTTCGCGCAGGACACTGTTGCCTCAATCTCGCTTAAAGTCTGCGCCCAGCCCTCCTCGGTCAGAATGTCGTACCCGGCGGCGTGCAGGTGGCAGGTGTCCAGACACGCTGCGACCGGCACATGCGGCCGCAGATGCTCCAGCAGCTCCGCCACCTGTTCGAGCGAGCCGCCGAGCGAATGCTCCGCCCCGGCAGTATTTTCAATCAGGATTTGAAACCCTTCGCGCGGCAGCGCCAGCCCCGCAGCAGCGCTGGCGATGGTCTCCGCAGCCAGCGCCAGGCCCTGGTGCCGCGTCATTCCGCGGTACGAGCCAGGATGGAGCACAAGAAATTCTGCGCCAAGTGCCAGCGCCCGTTCGATCTCGCCGCGGAACGCCGCCGCCGACTTCTCCACCACATCCGCGGACTGACTGCACACGTTGATGAGGTAGCTGGCATGGACAGCCAGTGGCCCAACTCCGTGACGCTCTCGCGCGGCACGGACTGCGCTCCCCATCGCTGGCGGAACTGCGGAAGCCCGCCACATGCGCGGACTGGAGGAGAAAATTTGCACCGCATCGGCAGCGATCTCCGCTGCGCGGGCGATGGCACGATCCACGCCGCCCGCGGTGGAAACGTGCACTCCGATGCGGCGATGGGCCTTCCTCGGGCGGCCCGATGGCCGGGTGTCGGGTGCTTTTTTAGGATGGGCCATGGTGCCCAGAATACGGGATGCGCGACCCGCCAGCAGCAGTAACGGCCGGCGCCAGGCCGGCCGTTCCGCCCAATGGAGAGCGGGCTGCTACTTCTTCTCTACCTGTTGGCTATCCGCAAGAAATGCTTCGATCTGCGAAATCTCGGCCTGCTGCAGCCGGAACGTCGCCGCACCGATCACTCCCTCTACCTGTTTCGCGTTGCGGCCGCCAACAATGGCCGCCGTCACCGCGTGCTGCCGCAGCGTCCAGGCAATCGCAACCTCGCCCGGGGAACGACCGTGCGGCTTGCCGATCGCGCGCAGCAGCTCCACCAGTTCCAGATTGCGGCTGAGCTGGGGCTCCTGAAAGCGCGCATTTTTGCGGCGCCAGTCATCCGCCGGCATTTTGGCGATGCGTTCCCGCGTCATTGCTCCCGTCAATAACCCGGAGACCATCGGCGAATAGTTGATGATGCCGATGTCGTGCTTTTCGCAGTATGGCAGGATCTCCGCTTCCACCTTGCGGTTGAGCATGGAATAGGGCGGCTGCAGCGATGTGATAGGTGCGATCTTCGCGATGCGCTCCATCTGCGCGACAGAGAAGTTGGAGACGCCGACCCACCGCGCCTTTCCTTCCTTCTTGAGTTGCTCCATCGTCTCCCAGCCCTCTTCAATGTCCGCTTCCGGGTCGGGCCAGTGAATCTGATAAAGGTCAACGGCCTCCATCTTCAGACGGCGCAGGCTGTCCTCCAGCTCGCGGCGGATGGAGTCCTTCTTCAGGCTGTGACCGATCTTCTTGTTTTTCCCGGGCTCATTCTTGTCCCAGACCATCGAACACTTGGTAAACACATAGGGCTTTTCGGAACGCGACGCCAGGGCACGCGCAACCACCTCCTCCGAGTGCCCCAGACCGTAGACCGCTGCCGTGTCAATCCAGTTGATCCCGAGATCGAGCGCGCGATGGATCGCCGCAATCGAGTCGTTGTCATCCTGCGCGCCCCAGGAAAACTCCCAGTCGCCGCCGCCAATCGCCCAGGCCCCAAATCCGATTGCCGTAATGTGCATATCGGAGTTGCCGAGCTGCCGAGTGCTGAGTTTTGTTTGCTTTGCTGTGTCCATGCCGGTTTGGATGCCGCAGGGTTCACCGCCGACGCACTTGATGTGATTGAAAAAGTACGTCCTCTCCTCAGGAATTTTGGCGTGGCACCTTAACATTTGCCCTGATACCGCGTCGATATTGGCGGGTCAGGTCAATAATCTGATCCAGAGGTACAGCTATGCCCCCCTTTCGCCGACTTTCCCCGACCCTGGCCGCTGCGTCCGGCGCGGCTCTGCTCCTGCTCGCAGCCATGAGCGGCTGCGGCGGAGGTTTGTATCGGCCCGTGACTCCCCCGGCCGATACCGTGACCTTTCCTAACGCATCCACGCAGGGATGGCTGCAGCAATACGGCGCTCCCAAGCAGCCCTCCAGCGTCTTTCAACAGGCGGGAGATACAGCCGCCGGCATTGCAACCGATGCTTCCGGTGATGTCTTCGTCCTGGACCAGACCACGGGCTCGTTCACCAGCGCACCCAGCCAATACACCCCGCAGATCGCTGTGACGAAATTCGACAGCGGCGGGCACGTTCTGTGGACCCAGCAGTTCGGCACCGGTTCCGGGGACTTTCCGGCGGCGATTGCCATCGATCCCACCGGAAATATCGTGATCGGTGCGGTGACCTATGGCGCCTTCCCCGGCAATACAAACCCAAATCGGGCGCTTCAGGGGGCAGTTCTGAAGCTGAACAGTGCCGGTTCCCTGGTCTGGGCACAGCAGTTCAGCTACACCCAGCCCACGCTGGTGAACGGCATCGCCACCGATCCGCAGGGCAACATCGTCGTCGGCGGCGAGATTGAACCTGCGGGCTCGGGCTATACCAATGGCTGGCAGAACACCGAAGGCAGCTATTACACAGAAGGCGGATTTGTCCGGAAGCTGGCTGCCGCCGATGGCTCCCTGCTGTGGAATGTGACAAATACGGCCGCCACGGGCAATTACGAGGTCAACGGACTGGCAACCGATGCGAGCGGCGACGTGCTCGCGACCGGATTTTTTCCGCCTGCCTCTGGCGGCAATGGCTCCTCCGTCTACCTGGCGGAAAAGCTGAGCGGCTCCAGTGGCCAACTCGTCTGGCAGCAGGTGCCGGCGCAGGTTTCCTACTACAACTCTCACCCGGCAGTCGCGTTTTTCTCTGTGGCTGCGGACGCCCAGGGAGACGCGGTGCTTGGAGGCGATGACGCCAGCTCTGGATATGCCCGCTGTGCCGTGCTCAAAGTGCCGACTGGCGGAGGCTCTCCCACCTGGCAGCAGGAGTTTGGAGCGGCGCAGGGCTGTGCCGCCGGAGGAGTCGCGGTCGACTCGGCAGGCAATGTCGCTCTGACGGGCGGAATGACAGTTCCCTTCTTCCAGTCGCAGAATCCGCCCAAGACGGATGACATCTTCGTCGCCAAGCTCGACGCTAACGGAAATGCTGTCTGGCTGCAGCAGTTCGGAACCGGCGTGGACGGCGGCGGCACGGCGACCTATACGCCGGTCTTTGCGGCAGCCGACAGCCAGAACCGGATCGACATCGCCGGAACAACCGGCGCTGCCTTTCCCGGCTTTACCAATTCGAAAAATCTGAATCAGATCTTCGTCACGCAATTCGGGCCATAATGCGGGGCTCGATACAAAGCAAAAAGGGCTGCTCTCGGGCAGCCCTTGAAAACGATTGCCATGTGCGTGTGGACCGCTACCCGGCTTTCTCCAGCAGACTGACGGAAAGGTCGCGCTTCTCGACCATATCCGCCGTGATTTCGATCTCCTTCACCTTCTTGTTGTTCGGCAGGTGATACATCAGATCGAGCATCAGCTCTTCGAGGATCATGCGGAGACCACGGGCACCCACCTTGCGCGCCAGCGCTTCGCGCGCGATGGCTTTCACCGCGTCATCGCTAAAGGCCAGACGCACATTCTCATACTCGAACATGCGCTGGTACTGCTTCATGATGGCGTTCCGGGGCTTTACGAGGATCTCCACCAGCGCCGCTTCATCCAGCTCGTCCAGCACACCGATGACTGGCAGACGGCCGACAAACTCCGGAATGAGACCAAATTTGATCAGATCCTGTGGCTCGGCCTGACGCAACAACTCGCCATCCCGGCCGGGGGCTAGACCGGCAACGACCGGGCCCGCAGCCTGATCGCTGATGGCCTTGAAGCCCAGGGCCTTTTTGCCGACGCGGCGGCCGATCACCCGCTCGAGGCCGACGAACGCTCCCCCGCAGATGAACAGGATGTTTGTAGTATCGACCGGGGTAAATTCCTGGTGTGGATGTTTGCGTCCGCCTTGCGGCGGAACATTGGCCACGGTGCCTTCGAGAATCTTCAGCAGCGCCTGCTGCACGCCCTCCCCGGAGACATCGCGGGTGATCGACGGGTTCTCGTCCTTGCGGCCAATCTTGTCGATTTCGTCGATGTAGATGATGCCGGTCTGGGCGCGGGCCACATCGCCGTCGGCCGCCTGCAGCAGCTTCAGGATGATGTTCTCGACGTCCTCGCCAACGTACCCGGCTTCGGTCAGGGTGGTGGCATCCACAATGGCGAACGGAACATCCAGCATGCGGGCCAGGGTCTGCGCCATCAGCGTCTTACCGCTGCCGGTAGGCCCGATCAGCAGAATGTTTGACTTGGTCAGCTCCACATCGCTGGTGCGCGCACGGTTCATCTGGATGCGCTTGTAGTGGTTATAGACCGCGACCGCGAGCTTCTTTTTCGTCGTCTCCTGGCCGATGACGTACTCGTCCATAAACGCCTTGACTTCATGCGGTTTGGGCAGATGGGCGGGCGCGGCGCTGGGCCGGGCTTCAATCTTGTCGTCTTCCAGAATGGAGTTGCAGACTGCGACACACTCGTCGCAGATGTAGGCCCGGGGGTAATCGCTCGGGGACGATATCAGCTTGGCTACGGCGTCCTGCGATTTATGGCAGAACGAACAGCGGAGTACGTCGTCGGAACCGGTGCGCGCCTTCATTAGGTTTCTCCCTTGCCAACAACAATCCCAACCCCGGGGGGAGCGGGTACAGTCTACCGCGTCTTGCTGATTTTTGCCGGACCCGGCCGACGGTCGCCCGTCAGCCGCGTTCAGGTTCTGGGCCGGTCGATAATCTCATCGACAATCCCGTATTCCTTGGCCTGCGGAGCGTTCATGATAAAGTCGCGCTCCACATCCCGTTCAATGCGTTCGATCGGCTGGCCCGTGTGCTTGGACATCAGCCGGTTGGTGATCTCGCGGATGCGCAGAATCTCCCGCGCGTGAATGTCGATATCCGTCGCCTGCCCGGACAAACCGCCCATGGAGGGCTGGTGAATCAGGATCCGGGAGTTCGGCAGAGCGAACCGCTTGCCCTTGGTACCGGACATGAGGAGAAATGCGCCCATGCTGGCCGCCTGGCCGATGCAATACGTGACGACATCATTCTTGATGAACTGCATGGTGTCGTAGATCGCCAATCCCGCCGAGATGGAGCCGCCCGGCGAGTTGATGTAAAGCTGAAGGTCTTTTTCCGGGTCTTCGCCGGAGAGAAACAACATCTGCGCAATGATGAGATTGGCAATCTGGTCGTCGATCGGCGTGCCGAGAAAGATGATGTTGTCGCGCAGCAGACGGGAGTAAATGTCGTAGGCGCGTTCGCCCCGACTCGTCTGCTCTACCACCATTGGAACTAAACCCATACCGATTTCCCTGCCTGACGGTTGGCTCTGCGACGTGCGGATGGAGCTAGGCCGCCAGACGTTCAAAGAGCTGGTTCAAAGTTTTCTCTCTACGAAGTTGTTCTCGGATTCTAGCGAGCCCGCCATCATCCGTCAAACGCTTCCGCACCGTTTCAAAAGGTTCGCGTGCCTGATATGCCAACATCTGCACCTGCGTTGTCACATCGTCGTCGCTAACCTCAATGTTTTCCTGCTCCGCAATGCGATCGAGAATCAGCGAGCTCTTCACTTCACTCACCGCGCTGTCGCGCTGCGCTTCCCGCAGACGGCCAAAATCGAGCTGCCGCATCTGCTCCGTAGACATGCCCTGCTGCGCCAGCGCGCGCAGTCCGCGCTCCAGCCGCGCATCCACCTGCTGCTGCACCAGAGACTCCGGCACGGGAAACTGAAAGCGCTCGACCAGCGCCGTCAGCAACTCATCCTTGGCCTCAGACTCCATGTGACGCCGCTTACTGTCGGTCATCTGCTCGCGCAGCTTACTACGCAGTGCTTCGATGCCGTCTTCCTCCCCCAGCTGCCTGGCGAATTCGTCGTTCATCTCCGGCAGAATCCGCTTGCGGATGCCTTTGATCTCGACATCGTAGGAGACCGTCTTGCCCGCCAGACGCTTCTCCTGGAAGTCTTCCGCGTAGGTAACATCCAGATGCTTCCTGTCGCCAACGTTCGCGCCGCGCAGCGCCTCTGAAAAGGCCTCCACCGTATTTGCGCCGCCAATCTCGACCGGCGCGTCGTCGCCTTCAATCGGCTTTGGATCTTCCCCATCGCCCTCCGCCTGCATCAGGCCGGTGAACTTGATAAGCGCAAAATCACCATCGCGCAGGGGCCGCTCTTCTTCGACCGTCTCCATCACCGCGTGCGATTCGCGGAGGCGGCTCAGTTCGGCTTCGTATTCTTCATCCTTCAGCACCGTATCGGGCCGCGGGACGCGCACCTGGTCATAGCCGGCAATATCAATCGGCGGCAGCACCTCAAAAGCTGCCTGATACTTCATCGGCTCGCCTTCGGTCAGATACAGGCTGGTGACCTGCGGCTGCGAAACCGGCTGCAGCCCCTGGCGCTCAATAGCG
>JAJXUS010000055.1 GCA_021782675.1 Acidobacteriota bacterium | reverse complement strand
GAACTGGGAGGCGTTTCGGTATATCTGCAGGAGATTGCAACGCCCGGGCATCGCGGATTCTATTGCTCTTGGCAATCTGGAAGTCAGCAGGTGGCCGTGATCTTCACGGCGGTGATTGGCATTGCTCTCACTCTGCGCGTGGCTCCGGCGGAAATGGCATCGTGGGGCTGGAGAGTGCCCTTCATTATCGGATGCATGATTATTCCCGTCCTGGTTTGGCTGACCCGCTCGCTCGAAGAGACGCACGCATTTCAAACGGCTCACCACACGCAGTCGTCCCGGGAGACATTCGCAATTGTTCTGCAAAGCTGGCGAAGAATCTTTGTCGGCTTTCTTTTGACCGTGCTCACCACCACGACTTTCTATCTCATCACCGCTTACACGCCGACCTTTGCGCAGCGCGCCCTTCACCTGAGTATCACGAAGAGCATGTACGTAATCTTGTGCGTAGGACTCTCCAATTTGCTGTGGCTTCCGCTGGGAGGGATGATTGCAGATCGCATTGGATGTCGGCCCGTGTTGATTGCGCTTCCACTGCTGTGCATGATGACAGCCTATCCGGCGATGCTTTGGCTGGTGAGCGCGCCAAGCGCGTACCGGCTGGCGAGCGCGGAGCTTTGGTATTCGTTTCTATTCGGAATCTATAACGGTGCCATGGTTCCATTTCTTGTGGATCTGATGCCGGAGAAGATCCGCACGGTGGGTTTTTCGCTATCGTTCAGCCTCGCTACCACTCTCTTCGGCGGCTTTACGCCGGCGATTGCGACCTTCCTGATTCATGAAACGGGGAATCGCGCGGCTCCCGCTCTGTGGCTCACAATGGCTGCTGCTTTGAGCCTGGTCGCGGCTCTCGCGGCTGGCCGGCTCGCGAGGTTTCAGCAGACGACAATCCTGGAGATCCCAGAGACGGCGTAAGCGGAGTTGGGCGCGACACTTCAGGGATGAGAGGATGAGGCGGTCGGGGAACTGCGATTCTGTGCTGCGACAGCCTGATCGATGAGCTTCTTCAGCTTGTCGTCAATATGCTGATCCCCGACCAGATGCTGGTCTTCAAGAACGCCATCGGCATTGATGCTAAATGTGGCCGGAACCTGGTGCACGCCGAATAGCGCGGCGAGAGAGATGCCGGAACCGCCGTCATGATATTGCGGCCAGGTCATGCCATTGGCCTTGACAAATTTCTCCCACTTGCCAGCGTCTTCGTCAACGCTGACGCTGAGAGCAACGAAGGGCTGATTGTGAAACTCCTGCACGATTTTGCGCAGGTGGGGCAGCGCTTCAATGCAAGGCCCGCACCAGGTGGCCCAGAAATCAACAAGCACGACCTTGCCGGCCAAGCTGTCGAGCGAGACTTGCCGGCCGTCGAGCGTGGTGATGGAGAAGGCGGGCGCCATGCGGGCGCGGGCAAGATCCAGATTTTCAAGAAAGCGCCTGGCCCGCGGGTGCAACGCAGGTAGTTCCTTGTCCTGCTTGAGAAATGCGGTGAACTGCGCGCGCGCGTTGTCGTCCTGATGAAGATGCGCAAAGGAAACGCCATCGCTGAAGTGCGTGGCCGTGAACGCCGGATCGAGGGCAAGCGCGGCTTTGAACGCCTCGCAGCTCTCAACAAAGTCCTTGTCGATCCTGTCCTGGACCCCTTCCCGCTGCCATGCCATGCCCAGCCAGAATTGCATGAGGGCACGGTCGGCATCTGTGTTGGCTGCCGCCATTCCTTCGTCAACAGCGGCTCGGGCGGTTTTAAAGTCGTCAATCCCCATGGCCAGGGTGTAGGCGCGGCGCACGCACTCGAAGCAGCGGCCACCATCCTCTTTGTTGGCTTTGCGGAAGCTGCTGATCGCGTTGTTTTCCTCACCGCGGCGCTGCCAGTCCAGCGCATCCGAAAAGAGCTTGCGCGCCCTGGAACTGGAAGGCTGGCCAGAGACAGGGTTACCCTGCTGCGCGAAGGCGTGAAGCGGCGCGGCCGCGGCTGCAAAAGCAGCGGCGAAAAAAAGTATTCGAGATAGACCGGCAAGGGGAAGCATGGGCCGATACTCTGGTTCGGGATTGGAGCCCGCCCAAGAGGAATGTTACACCACAATTTGAAACGATCCTGGGCTTGGATCTTGTTCGGATTCCACTCATTCTCTGCCTGATTGGCTGGGTGCGAGTTGGAACTGAGCTTCGTCCGGGCTGGGCGCAAAGAAGCATTCGCGCCGGGCGCCGCATCATCTTCACTCGCCGGATTCTGTTACACTTGAGCAAGCGCAATGCAGGGGATGAACGCGCCAGGCCGCGCCCCATTGCTGCGCTTCCACGCCGATTGTCGGGGAGTGGCTCAGCCTGGTAGAGCACCTGGTTCGGGACCAGGGGGTCGGAGGTTCAAATCCTCTCTCCCCGACCATTCTTTTGCCAACAAGAGATGCCCCGGCATCTGACTGCGGGAAGCCCTACAGAAGGCGCCGCGCAATCGACTTGGCCTGCGTGAAATGCAGCAGGTAATCCTCTCCTCCGGCCTTCGAATCCGTACCCGACAAATTGAATCCGCCAAAGGGATGCGCGCCCACCATGGCGCCGGTGCACTTGCGGTTCAGGTAGAGGTTGCCCACGTGAAACTCCTCTGCCGCCCTCTCCAGATGCTCCTCTGAACTGCTGTACACCGCCCCCGTCAATCCATAGGGGGTTCCGTTGGCGATGCGCAGCGCATCACCGAAACTCGTGGCCTTGATCGCCGCCAGCACCGGTCCGAAGATCTCCTCCTGCGCCAGGGGGCTGGCCGAGTCTACATCGGCAACGATGGTGGGGGCCACGTAGTATCCCTGCTCCGGTGGGGTCAGTGCATTGCCGCCGGCGATCACCCGGCCCTGCCGGGGCGCGTCAGCCGCGTAGCCAAGGATGCGCCGGTATGCCGTTTCATCGATCACCGGGGTTACGGCGTGGTTCTCCGCCGGATCGCCCCAAGCCAGCGTAGCGGTCTTCTCGACGACGGCTTGAAGCACATGCTCGTACACATCCTCGTGCACAATCAGCCGCGAGCAGGCGGAGCACTTCTGGCCGCTGAAACCGAAGGCGGAAGCAACAATGCCCTGCGCGGCCAGATCCAAATCCGCATCGCGATCCACCACAATCGCGTCTTTACCACCAAGTTCGAGGATCGTCCGCTTGATCCAGTGCTGCTGTGGCAGCGAGTGCGCGGCGCGAGCGTGAATCTCAAGCCCCGCCCGCTTTGATCCGGTGAAGGCGATGAAACGCGCGCGCGGATGCGCCACCAGCTCCGCTCCCACCGAAGCGCCACCCTGGAGCAGGTTGACCACGCCTTCAGGAATGCCGCACTCGCGCAGCAGGTCCACAAACAATCGGCCAATGGTGGGCGCCAGCGGCGAAGGCTTCAGCACCACCGTGTTTCCCGCAACAATCGCCGCGCAGGTCATTCCCGCCAGAATTGCCAGAGGAAAATTCCACGGCGGCAAAACCACCCCCGGCCCCAGCAGCAGGTGACGCAGCTTGTCTACCTCACCGGGATACTGGATCGCGGGTGCGCTCTCTGCCAGCCGCTCCGCCTGCAAAGCATAAAACTCCAGAAAGTCGATGGCCTCGGCTGTGTCCGCATCCGCTTCCACCCAGTTCTTACCCGCCTCCAATACCAGCCAGGCAGAAAAGGTGTGCTTGGCCTCCCGCAGTTTTGCCGCCGCGCGCCGCAGCAACCCAGTGCGTGTTGCTGTGTCCGTCCGGCTCCACTCCGCAAAGACGTCCTCGGCGCGCCGCATCGCCTCGTCCACCTCGGCGGGCGAACCATAGTGCACTCCAATTACTTCGTCGGGCCCGGCGGGATTTACTGAGACGATCCGCTCCGCCGCTCCCTCTCCTGTGCTGAAAGACGACGCATAGCTCCGGCCCAGCCCAGCGCGTGTGTTCGCAATTGCCGCGCGCATCGCCTGCTCTTCCCGCGGTTGCGCGAAATCGGTGAAAGGCTCGTTCGCAAAAATCGAAAGACGGGAATGAATCTGCGTCGGCATCGCGGCTGCGCTCCTTGAGTGTTGTCTGTAGTTCGCGAAGCAGGAAGACCGCGCCTCGTCGATGTCGTTTGGCTCTCTGAGATCAACGAAGTCGGGGGGCCCGCGTTTGTTCACTCCAACGGGTCGCGAACTTCATCTAGCATCAAAGATTTGCTGGCCCAGTGAAAGCGCCAGATATCGATTCCACAGCAGATCCAGATGCGATCCAGTGGCTCATGCCAGTCCAGTGCGCAGCACCATCTCGACCCCGAGTCTGATCCGTTCCGGCGTAAAAGCAGTAAACCCAAACACCAGGCCATGGTCCGTCCGCGGTTCGGCGTTATGGTTCGCGTGCGCATCGGCCGCCCGTCCCGAGTAGGATGACAGCGCCGGCACGTCCAGCCCCGCGCGCCGCAGTCGCGCCGATGCTTCCACATCCTGATATTCCGGCGGCAGAAAACCGGCCAGGTTCATGCCACCATCGGTGTAACGAAAGTCCAGCGGCAGTCCGCCCCGCTGTATCCCGTCGAGAAATGCGCGCTGGCGCTCGGCGTATGCACGCCGGCAGCGCCGAATGTGCGAATAAAACGCACCGGTGTCCAGAAAGGCCGCGAGCGTCGCCTGGTCGATCATCGGCCCGTGATCCTCGACCGTGCTTTTCAGCGCCTGGAAATCCTCCACGAGGGGCACGGGCAGCACTGCATAGCCCAGGCGCAGCGCAGGAAACAGCAGCTTGCTGAATGTTCCGATGTAGATCACGCGCCCGCTTACATCAAGATTCTGCAGGCTCGGCAAAGGCGCCGCCTCGTAACGAAACTCCGAGTCATAATCATCCTCGACAATCCATGTGCCACTGTCCGCAGCGCCGTTGACCAAGGCCAAGCGCCGACTCAGCGACAGTGAAACACCTGTGGGAAACTGCCGCGATGGCGTCACGTACATGAGCTTTCCGGGTTCCTCCGCCAGATGAGGAATCGTCACGCCCTCGCTGCCCACGGGTAGATACTGGATGTCCGCGCCCGCAACCTGCCATGCCTTGGCGGCTCCCTGGTAGCCGGGATCTTCCATGTACACGCGGTCGCCCGGCTTCAGTAACAGGCGCGACAAAAGATACAGCGCCTGCTGCGATCCCGACGTGATGGCAACCTGCCACCACTCACAGCGCACCCCACGGCTCTCGCGCAGATACGCGGCCAGGTTCTCGCGCAGCTCGCGCAACCCCAGCACCGCGGCCGAGTTGTAATGCAGCAGCCCTCGGTTGGTGGTGCGCAGCGCCCGGCTGCGGAGGCGATTCCACATGGCCAGCGGAAACAACTGCACGTCCGGCTGACAGGGGCGAAAGGGCATGGGCGCCGTCGAGCCGCCCGCAATCGGCACAGTAGCGGGCACGCGCACCGCCTGCCGGTGCCGGCCCCGCTCGCGCGCCGCGCGTTGCAGCTCCGGAGCCGTATCGGCGACGTAAATTCGGCTGCGCAGCCGGCTGTCCAGATAGCCTTCGCTGATCAACCGCTCATAGGTGTAGACCACGGTGTTGCGCGAGATGCGCAGGTCCGCCGCCAGATCGCGGCTTGATGGCAATCGGTCTCCAGCCGCAAGCTGCCCTGTCCGGATCAGCTCCTTGATCTGGCTCGTCAGTTGCGCCTGCAAGGAAACCGGGCTTCCACGATCGAGAAAAAGCAACTTGAAACGCCGCATCCGCGCTCTCCGATCCTGTTCCCCGTTCACGACATTATCTGGACTCATTTTATCCTCAACTCTCCACACCATACATAGATCCAGATTGTGCACACAAGACGCCGCCTCTCCGGATTCGACGTCCACCTTTAGCTCAGAAGGAACTTCCGCCGCGCCTTACCGCGCCCCTGCTGCTCCGGTCTGCACTGATTCGTCGCGTTGCCACCACGTCGCTGGCTGCACTTGCTGGCGGGGCCAGACTTCGTTCAGCGTCTGGCCATCGTAGAGCCTTCCATTCTTCATCACCGATACAATCGCCAGCGCGTTGTGAATATCGCGCGTGGGATCTTTGTCCAGTACCACCATGTCCGCATACTTGCCGGCGGTCAGGCTTCCCAGTTCGCTGTCGCGCCCGATCGTCTTCGCCGAGCCCATGGTCGCTGCCCACAGCACCTCCTGCGGAGTCATGCCGCCCATGGCCAGCGCCTGCATCTCGAACTGGTAGCCCATACCCGGCAACTCGCCGTGACTGCCTACCGCTACCAGGCCGCCCTGGCGCTGGATGCGCGCTGCTCCTGCCGCGATCAGGGGGAACGAAAACTCCTGCGGCAATCCCCAATGCAGTCTCTCCATCTTTTTGGCCAGCACAAAGTGCGGGACAAAGCGGCGCAGCTTGCTGTCAAAGTAAGGCGACTCATGAGAGAAGAAATAATCCTGACCCCACATGCCGCCATTGGAGATCTGCAGCGTCGGCGTATAACTCACGCCCGTCTTTGCGAAGAGCTGCACAATATCGTCGGCGATGGGTACCGCCGAGTACGCATGCTCATTGCCAGAAAAGCCATCCTGAATCTGCGTCATGTCCAGCTTCATGTTCATGGCGCCCTCGGTCGTCGTCAGCATCCCGAGCGTGCGGCTGGCCTCCGCCACCAGTTCGCGCTGCCCGCGGTTACCCGTGCGGTACTCCTTCAGATTATGGGTGCGATAAAAGTCAGAATTGCGGCGAATATCATCGAGCGCTTCTTCCTCGGTTTCGATGTGGTTAAACGAGAATAGCGCCGGCCCGGTCGTGAACACCCGGCTCCCCGTCATCATGCCCGCGTTCAGCATGTCCTGGTAAGCGAACAGGTCGATACTCAGCGAGGAAGGATCGAGCGTAGCGGTGATGCCATAAGCCAGCGCCGCCTGAAATTCCCAGCATTCGGGATCAAGAATTCCGCGCCGGATCGAACCCCAGTGAATGTGCACATCGATGAATCCCGGCACAATGAACTTGCCGGCCTCGTCCAGGATCTTCGCGCCCGGCGGCACCGGCACGCTGCCCCGCTTGCCGACCGCGGCAATGTGGTTGTCCACCACAACAACATCCGCGTCTGCAATCACGCCGTCGCCGCCAGCCGGATTGCGCTGCATGGTAATCGCCGTCGCGCCACGCAGCACAATCGCGCCATGGGGCACATCGCGCGGCACCTCCACAGTTACCGAAATGTGCTCAACACCCGCGCGTTCAAGATCCGTGCCTGGCGGAGGTTGATACGAACCCCCTACATCTGCCAGCTTTTCGCGAAAGAAAGTGGAGCCCAGTGTCCATGTAATGGTCTTGCCGCCCTCCGCCCAGTCGAAGAAATCCGCGCCAACCGAAGTCAGCCGCGTCTCCAGCGGAGATGCCTTCGCCAGTTCCGCCTCAAGCTCTTTACTTGCGTTGGCGACACCGCCGGGAATCCGGATCAGGTAAAGCTGCTGGGTGATCTGGGCCAGCGCCCACTGGCCGTCGGGGCTGATCTTCACACCATCGGCAGGCGCCCTTCCTTCCATGAAGTAGTAGGCCGGCCCTACGATATGCAGCACCCGCCGCGGCTTGCCACCATCCAACGGCACGCGATATAGCCCATCAGCAAAATTGAGATAGAGCACGCCTGCTTCGCCGGTAAATTGGGCGCCGCTGCGCAGGAGCCCCGATGCAATCACCTTCGCCGCGCCACCGCCGGTCGGCTGCAGCGGAATTTCGATAAGGCTCGCCTGGTAGGGCGGAAAGTCTGCCGCCTTATGCACCTGGTCGTACTCCACTGCGCGCAACACAAACACGCTCTTGCCATCCGGCGCAAAAACGGGATAGGCGTAGTAATCTTCGTGATCCGTGATCTTCTGCGACTTCCCTGAGCCGTCCCCACGCGCCCGCCATACCTCGCCGCCCGACTCCGGCGTCCACGTCACATACACAATCCACTTGCCATCGGGCGACCACGCGGGCTCGAACTCCGGCAGCATGCCAGACGTGAGCCGCACCGGAACGCCTGCCTTGCCGTCTGCGCCGATTGTCGCCACATACACCTTCGCAAGGGCTGAGAACACGAGTCGCTTTCCATCTGGGCTCTGCGAAGGCGTTTGCATCAGCCGTGCCCGGACCGGGCGCGGCTCCTGCTTGAGTTCCGGCCGCATATACGGCCCCACCGGCAGCTTTACATGCGCAACAAACGGAACATCGGACTGCCTGCCACTGGTCACATCAATGCGCACAATCTTACCGCCGAAGTTGGTCAACAGGCTTTTGCTGTCCGGCGTAAAGGCGTAGCGCGGCATCAGGTCGCGCGTAGCAAGGCCTTCCTGGTCGTCGCGCTGCACTGGATACGCCAGCATCCGGTCGGCATCCGTCTCCAGGTTGCGCACGCGCAGTTCCGTCTTGCCCTGGTAGCGCTCCGCATACACCAGCAGCTTGCCATCCGGAGAAACGCGCGGCCGAAAGGCGCTGCCCTGTGCCGCGATGAATGGCTGTTCCGCGCCGGTCTTCAAATCTCGGCGCACGATATGCCACAGTGGAAAGTCCACATCGTCGTCGTAACCGAGGCCCGTCTTGTCTTCGTAATAGAGATATCGCCCATCCGGCGAAACCGCCGCACCCATCGCGTTGTCATTGAATTCCTTGGGAGAGCTCGACGTCTGCTTCGGATGCGTCACCTCTTCCAGCGGCTCATGATTTGCTCCGTCGGCGCTATAGCGCCAAAGTGAAAAGGCATTCACGTCCGGCTTGTAATGTGTCACGTAGATGGACCTGCCGTCCGAGGCCCACTCCGGCGAAACAAACTCGCTGTTATCCTCCAGCTTTGAAATCTGCCTTGGATCGCTACCGTCCGCCTGCGCCACCCAGAGGTTTTCGTTGCCATCGCGATCGCTGATAAATGCCAGGTCCTTGCCATCCGGCGAATATACCGGCTGCGAGTCGAAAGGAAGCCCGCACACGATGCACCGCGCCTCGCCGCCTGCCGCTTTTGGCCCCGGTTGGATTCCCACTTGCGCCGAACCGTACGTTACGGTACGCCAATGCACGCAACGGGTGCACTCGGCTGAATCCCGACGGTGCCTACGCGCTGCACGATATCGAGATCCCGCCGTTCGAGCGTGTCGGCCACCGTGACCTCGGCGCCCTCATGCTTGAAGCGCCCCATCGCGGTGCGCTTGACGGGCTTCCTGCTGCCGTCGTGCGGATCGATCTCGACCACCCAGCCGAAGCGATGTTGCTCGTTGGCGTAAT
>JAJXUS010000054.1 GCA_021782675.1 Acidobacteriota bacterium | reverse complement strand
ATCCACGTCCTGCAGGGTGAGCGGCCGATGGCCAATCAGAATCGCACGCTGGGCAAGTTCAAGCTGAGCGGTATTCCCCCGGCACAGCGCGGTATTCCGCAGATTGAGGTGACCTTTGACATCGACGCGAACGGCATCCTGAACGTGACGGCCAAGGACACGGCGACGGGCAAGGATCAGAAGATTACGATCACGTCGTCCTCAGGTCTTAGCAAGGAAGAGGTTGAGCGCATGGCGAAAGACGCTGAATCGCATGCGGCCGAAGACAAGTCAAAGAGAGAAGAGATTGAAGCGCGAAACCAGCTGGATGGCATGGTCTACAACAGTGAAAAGATGTTGCAGGAGAGCGGCGACAAGATCTCGAGCTCTGACAAGTCCGAGGTAGAGACGGCCCTGGCCGACGCCAAGAAGGCGCTGGAAGGAACACCCAGCGCGGCGGAGCTGAACGCGGCTCGCGAGCGGCTGACGGCAACCTCGCACAAGCTGGCAGAGGCGATGTATAAGGCCAACGCCGCGCAGGCAACGCCAGAAGCTGCAGCGAACGAGCCGCAGCCGGGCGCTGAAGCCAAGAAGGATGAAGGCGTCATCGACGCGGAGTACGTCGACGTCGACGAACGCAAGTAGTGAATCCGGCGACAGCGCCGGCGTACTGAGAGGGCGTCTCGAGAAGCAGCGGGGCGCCCTCGGTTTCTCTGGACAGGGAACCGGGGAGTCTGGGAATGACGAATACTTTATGGAAGTGCGAACAGCTTCGTGCCGGCGAAGTCTACTGCAAGGAGCTGTTCGATACCAAAGCGGAAGCGGAAGAGTTTGCCGCCAAGCTGGCGCGTGTTGCGCCGGATATCTTCTGCCGCATCGAGCCGGTCGGGGTGGAGACGGTCTGGAACTGACATGACAGGCGCAGACACGAGCGGCTGGGTTCGCCTCACTGCCGCCATTCTTGAGGCGGGCGCGACCATTGTGCTTGCTGCAATGGCTTTGTTTCAGTCGCGAATGATGAAAAAGAACAGCGATCACGAACACGCTCGTTGGAGAGAAATCAACGAGCCGAAGGTGGTATTTGACTTCCCTCATCGAGTTTTAGATAGGAATGCTGGTCTCGTGTTGACTTGTGCGAATCTTGGCGCCGTTAATTTTCTTGTTGTCGGATTGCACGTAACGCCTTCGACCGGGGAGCCAACCAAGATTCGCTTCAATCCAGACGAATACCTTCTCGTTTCCATTGGAGAAAAGAAACAGATGGATTTGGCTCGGGTGGAAGACATCAGGAGATTACAGTCGTGCGATGACAAATTTTTTGCGTCGATCAGATTGATTCTCCAGGGTCCATCCGGGGAGATCGAAACAGATGGAATCAGGTGCAAATTTAGTTATTCGACCGATGCCAAATACATTAAGCGAGATGGGGGCGCCCTATAACGCTTCCCGTGATACGCTGAGCGTGTGATTCAAAGTTTTCGTGACCGGGAAGCGGAACGGATTTTCCGTCGCGAGCGCAGCAAACGATACGGGTCGATTGAGCGGGCGGCGTTTCGTAAGCTGAGGGCCATCCATGCCGCCCGTTTGCTGAAGGACTTAATGCATCCGCCCGGCAACCACCTGGAAGTTTTACGTGGGGACCGAGAAGGGCAATGCAGCATTCGGATCAACGGACAATGGCGCATTTGCTTTGAATGGAGACAACCGCATGCCTACGAAGTTGAAATCGTCGACTACCATTAGGCGCCAGAAAGACCGCATTCCCCCCCTGCATCCCGGCGAGATGCTGCGAGAGGAATTCATGGTGCCGCTGGGCCTCAGCGCAAATGCTCTAGCACTGGCGCTCCGCGTCCCTGCTACGCGCATCGGAGAAATCCTGAAGGAGCGTCGCGGCATCACGGCGGACACGGCGCTCCGGCTCGGGCGCTATTTCGATATGACGCCGGAGTTTTGGATGAACCTGCAATCGCAATATGACCTGGAAACGGCACGGGACACCGTTGACGCCGAGATACGCAGGGTGGTTGCCCGGGCACCACGCCACCGGAAAACAGGTGAACTGAAACAGAAAATGACTGCCTGACCCATGGCCACACAGAGCAAAGACTACTACGGCATTCTGGGCGTCAAGAAGACGGCCTCGCAGGACGACATCCGCAAGGCCTTTCGCAAGCTTGCGCGCAAATATCATCCCGACGTGAATCCCGGCGATAAGAAGGCCGAAGAAAAGTTCAAGGAGATGTCGGAAGCCAACGACATTCTGAGCGATCCGAAGAAGCGCAAGATTTACGATCAGCTCGGCTTCTACTCCGACAACATCGATCCGGCAGCGGCGGAAGCGGCGGCGCGCGGTGGATTCGCGGGCGGCGGCGGAAACGCGCGTAGCGGTGGTCCGGTAGGTTTTGAGGGATTCGACTTTTCTGATTTTGCAAATGCGGGGGCGCCCGGCGGTCCTGGCGGCGTCACTGGAGTCTAGGGCAATTTCCGCGACATCTTTTCCGCATTTCGCGGAGGCGGCGGTGCGCCCGAGACTTCCGGGCCGGAGGCTGGGACCGATCTTGAGTATCAGGTCAGCGTCGACTTCTGGACGGCGATCCGCGGCGGAACAGTAAAGCTGCAGGTTACGCGGCAGATGCCGTGTCCCACCTGCCACGGGACGGCGACCGCTGGCGCGGCGATGGTCTGCCCGGAGTGCAATGGCACGGGACAGGTGACGCAGATGGGCGGGCGCATGAAATTCAACGTGCAATGTCCGCGCTGCGGCGGCAGCGGCAAGGTGCAGCGGGCTTGTCCGACCTGCCACGGGCAGGGCACGGTGGCGCGCACCGATTCCATGGAGTTTCGGATCAAGCCGGGGACGCGGGATGGGCAGCGGATTCGTCTGGCAGGCAAGGGAAATGCCGGCGTTCGTGGAGGCGCGGCGGGGGATTTGTATCTGATCATCCGGATTGAGCCCGATCCGATCTTCAGCCGCACGGGAGATACCATTTACGTAACCGTTCCGGTGACAATTACGGAAGCCGCGCTGGGCGCCAAGATCGACGTACCCACCATCGAGGGCCGCACGCAGTTGAAGATTCCTCCTGGTACGCAGACCGGGCAAAAGCTGCGGCTGCGCGAAAAGGGCGTGATGCCCGCATCTGCCGAAGGTGCCCGCGGTGACCAGATTGTAGAAGTACGGATCGTGGTGCCGAAGGTGCAGGACGAGCGGTCGAAAGAGATTCTGCGCGAGTTTTCCCGGCTGAATGCTGAGGATCCGCGGCGCGAATTATTTGCGGAGGTCCGCTCCGAGGTGCATCAATGACACGCGCCGGTGCGATGGGCGGTGGCGTTCAATTGCGCGGTGGTATGCGTGGGGGCGACGCCCTGGAAGGCGGTATCCGTAGTGGTTGTTCCGGCGGCGGTAAAGCTTTCGCCGTTGGCTGCTACCGTCTCAACCACTTCAGAGCGGATGTTCGAGGTGAGCTGCGCTTCTGTCAGCTTACACTCCACGATGATTCGATAGCTGCCGGGCTTCAGGGGCAGCACCTTCGGCGGCTTGCAGTCCATCCCGCTCTGCGGAACCTTCCAGAAGTCCTGCTGAGCTGTCGCGCAGACCGTCGTCTGCGACGAGATGGTGCGGCCGTGCGCGACTGTGGTGACAGAGTCAATCTCCCACTGACCCGGTTTGAACGGCACGCCCGGGTGCTGCTGGGTGACCCCGGCGACGGGCGCGAGCAGCAAGGCCGCGAAGGCCGCAAAGATGGGAACAGGATTTCGCATCGGTCGAAATCGTACCATACCAGCACAGCCACTGAAGCGGGGCATTTTCTGCTATGACGACCAAGCGCAAGTCGAAGGGCGCCTACATGATCTCGGCCGTGGCCGAGATGTATGGCATCCATCCACAGACGCTCCGCCTGTATGAGCGCGAAGGGCTGCTCAAGCCGTCCCGCACCGAGGGCAATACGCGGCTCTATACCGAGGAAGATCTCGAACGGCTGGAGTTCATTCTGAATCTGGCGCGGGATTTGGGCGTCAATATCGCCGGCATCGCCATCGTGCTGCAGATGCGGGAGCGAATGGAGGAGATGAACCGGCAGATGCAGAGTTTTGTCGATTACGTGCGTACCGAGATGCTGAACCGCATGCAGCGCGGCCCACAGGGGATGGAAGTGGGACTGGTGCCGCTGCGCCGTCCCGTGGTCACAGCAATTCCACGGCCGGAAAAGAAGCGTTCGTGAGCGTGCACGCCCTGCAGTCCCACATCATAATCCCTTCGCAGCGCCTATGACGGAGCCGGCTGGCACATTGGCCGTTCTGGGCCTCGGCTTGTTCGGGCTGTTGACTTCCACGGTTTACACCGGAATGGTGGCCGTGGCCGCGGAGAAATTTTCGCGCAATCGGCCGCGCGAAACCGAGCCCTTCGCCATTCCCGTCAGCCTGCTGAAGCCGCTGCATGGCGCGGAGCTGAACCTTGAAGCGCAGATTGAAAGCTTCTTTCAGCAGGATTGTAGCGGCTACGAGATTCTCTTTTGCGCGCGCAAGCTGGAGGATGCCGGCCTGGCGGTCGCGCGCCGAGTCGCCGCGCGATATCCAGAGGTCCCCGTTCAGTTTCTTGCCAGCGGCGAACCCGCCATTCCCAACGCAAAGCTGCAATCCCTGCAATGGATGGCCGAAAAGGCGCATCACGAAGTGCTGATAATCAGTGACAGCGATGTTCGGGTGGATCGCGATTATGTCCGCTCGGTGGCAGCCGAGTTCTGCGATCCGCAGGTGGGCGCGGTGACCTGCCTGTATCGCGGATGCGCCGTAATGGGCGGCTTCTGGGCCAGGATTGAAGCGGCCGCCATGTCGATTGAAATGTCAGCCGGTGTGCTGGTGGCCAACATGCTGGAGGGGATGAAGTTTACGCTTGGCCCGACCATGGCCGTGCGGCGCAGCTCGCTCGAAAAGATCGGCGGCTTTCTGCCGATGGGGGATTACTGTGCCGATGATTTTCTGCTGGGCAACCGGGTGGCCGGGCTGGGCGAGACCGTTGTGCTGTCCCACCACGTCATCGACCACGTTGTGCTGCATGAAACCTTTCTCGCGTCGATGCAGCATCAGGCGCGCTGGATGAAGAGCACGCGATTTTCGCGGCCCAAGGGTCACTTTGGCACGGCGTTGACGTTCAGCGTTCCCTTTGGCGTTGTGGCGGCCATTGCCGCTGTGGCTGCGGGCTGGCCCGTTCTTGCTGCTTCACTGCTGGCGTGGAGTATTGGCAGCCGGATGCTGATGGCTGCCTTCCTGGGATGGAAGGTGCTGCAAGAGCGCCCGCTGTGGCGCGTGGTGCTGCTATATCCCGTGCGGGATCTGATGGCGCTGGGGTTCTGGGCCGCCAGCTATGTCAGCCGGCGGATTTTGTGGCGGGGCGAGTGGTACGAGCTGGAGCGGGAGGGCAGGATGCGGCGCGTCGGCTGACGCACTGCACCCTGCGGCGAGTTATGAGCCCTGGGGCACTTGGGATCCGGGTCCGCCGGTGCCAAGCGGTTTTGGCTGCGGGCGAGCTTTGGGCGGCCGCAGACCGGGCACCGTTGGCTCATGCGAAATGTCGCCAGTCGCCGCGTCCGTGATGTTGATGTTGTATTTTTCCAGGGTATCGGCAACAAGCTGCGAAAGCGCGGCGCGATCGACGGCGTAGGTCGTCTGCGCGGCGATCAGATTGTCCTGCGCGGTCTCCAGATTGCGGGTCTGTGACAACACGTTGGCGCTGGTCGAGGCCCCGAGGTGATACTTCTTTTCCTCGGCGTCCAGGCTCTGCACCGCATACTGCTGGCTGGCTTCGGCCGCCCGCACCTGCGCGCGATCGTTCTGCAGCGCGTAGAGCTGGTTGGTCACCTGCATCCGCAACTGGAGGTAGAGCTGCTGCAGCCGCATCTGTGACTGGCGATATTCAATCTGCGCCCGCGCCTGCTGCGCCTGCGCCTGACGGTTTCGGATGGGCAGCGTGAAGTTGAACCCCACACCTTTGTTTGGGCCGGAGCTGTTGACCAGATGCCCGAGTACTGAAGAATAAGGGATGTTGAGGCCTGGCGTTCCCTCGCAGGGGTTGAAGCCGAACACAGGATTCACGCCGCACTGAATCAGCGGGCTCTTGGAACCGCCGAGCGCCTCTGCTCCGTAAAAGCCGTATACATCCAGTACCGGAAGCAGCGCGTTTTTGGTCGACTTGAGTGTGATCTCCTGGTTCTTGAGCTGCAGCAGCGCCTGTTCGACATTCGGACTGTTGGCGTACGTTTCCTGGACCAGATCATCGACAGACTTGTCTTCCTCCGGGGTCTTTTCAAGCGATACCCGGTCGGTGGGGATGATCGCTGCACTGGCAAAGCCGGGATCGTCGAGGTTGCGGGAGATCGCCTGCTTCATGATGAGCTGCTGGTATTCCAGCTTGGTCTGCGCGGTAATCAGCGCCTGTTTGTCATTCGCCACCTGGGCGTTGGAGTTGACGACGTCGAGGGGCGCCATGGTGCCGATCCTGAGCTGCTGCTGGTTGTCGGCATTCAGTTGCGTGGACTGCCGGAGCGCGCCCTTCTTGGCGGCAACATCCTCATACGCGCTCACCAGCCCCCAGTAGATGTTTTCGACCTGGTCGATGGTGTAGAGGAGCTGGGCGCGAAAGGCAGCATCTGTGATCCGCCGGTTGTTCTTGGTAATGGCGATGTAGCGGCCGTTCACCGTCCACCCGAAGCCCTGCAACAGGTGCTGCGTCAACTGCGCGTTGAACGAGGAGGTCAAAGCCGGGCTGTAGAAGGTGCTGAACGGCGTATTGGCATTATTGGTGATGCGGTTGTTGTTAAAGGTGACCGCCAGCGTTTCCCCGGGAAGGAAGCCCTGGGTGTAGTTGAAGTTGTATTCGTCGATGTTCTGGTTGAGTTGAAACGTGCCCGTCAGAAACTCTGAGGTCTGCGGAATGTAGGAGCGGGAGAGCTGCGCGGTGCCGCTGACCACGGGATCGAGGGGCTCAATGGGAACATTCAGCGGACCGGCACCGAGAGTGGTGGAGGTGATGCCGTTCGGGCCGGAGCCCGCGCCACCGGCGCCGACTGAGGTGCCGCCCGGGCCACCGCCGGCTGCGCCCGTCGTCTGGATAGTGGTTGTCGTGCTGCTGCCGGAACCCGTCGAGCCCGAGGTGGCGGCAGGGGAACTGCTGGCGACCGGACTGGTGCTGCCGCCAAGCGTTCCGGTGACCAGACCGGTGTTGACGCCCAGGAATGAGAGGCCGGAGCGAGCACGCAGCAGATCGGTATCCGCGATATCCAGGTTGTACCGGGCGATGGCAACGTCAAAATTGTTCTCAAGGGCCAGTGTGATCGCGTCATCCAGGCTCAGATAGATTTTGCCGTCGCGGTACATGCTGTCCAGCAGAGAGGTATTGGTAAGCCGCGGCGGCGGCACCGCGACCGGCGTATACGCATTGAACGGGTTCGGGAACTGTCGCTTGCCGCGGGAGTAGTCATGGCTGGTAGGACGCAGGGCATAGGGCTGGGTCGGGATGACCTGTGGGCGGGGAATGACCGCCGTTGCCTGCGGGGCAGCGGGCGCCGGAGCGTTCGGCACGGATTGCGAGGAGGAACTCGTCTGGCCCTGCGCCGCCGGCCCCAGAATGTTCAACAACAAAAGCCCTGCCGCAAGGCCGCCGCGCAGTGTCTGCATCGTCACGTGTGATCTGCCCTTATCCTTCAAATTTTCGTCCTGCGATTCGCATAGCCAGCGTTCGGCTCTTCCCTCGGCCACACAACCGCCAGCAGCCTTCGAGGGTCCGCCTCTGCTAGACGCATGGCCGGTATGGCGCGCTTCAAATCTTTTTCCGGATGCTTGCCATCCGTACCCCGGCTGTCGAGTGTTCTTACGCAATTCTAGAAGCTGCGGTTCCAGTGCCGCATATTTTTCCGGAAAGATTTCCGGGCTTTATCGGACGATTGCAGGGATCGCCGTGCCCGATTCGGCAGGCCGTGGCGGGGCAGGGGAATCGGGAAACCAGAGGGTGAATACGGATCCGCTGTGGCCGGATAGCCGGGAGCTCCAGACCGTCAGCCGGGCATGATGGCGCTCCAGAATCTCCCGGCTCACCCATAGCCCAAGGCCCGTCCCCTGGTCGCCTTTGGTCGTGAAGAATGGTTCAGAGAGCCGCCGGAGGGTTCCGCGATCCATGCCGTGGCCAGTGTCGGCGATGGTTACGCTGACGCCCGGTTGGCCGCGCCGCGGACGCATTCGAGTCCTGAGGGCAATGCGCCCGCCACGCTTGGTTGCGTCAAAGGCATTGCCGATCAGGTTAGCGAAGACCTGACGGAGCTCGGTGCCAAAACAGAGAACCGGTGAGGCGGGTTGATAATCGCGCACCAGTGTGATGCCCGCGGACTGGATGCGCCCGGTGTAGATGGCCAGCGCGGAATCGAGCAACTCCGACAGCTCTTCGTACCCGGCTTGGGTCGTCTGGCGGTTGAAGCGAAGGGTATGGGTCACGATATGCGAGACGCGGGAGAGCTCACGTTGCGCCATGTGGGCATAGGTGCGGATGGAGTCTTCGCCGGCGGTCTCGCCGATGAGATACAGAAGGTTGGTGACCGACTCCAGCGGATTGTTAATTTCATGCGAGATGCTGGCCGCCATGCGTCCGACCACCACGAGCTTTTCATTGCGAATCAGCGCCTGCTGGACGCGTTTGCGGGTGTCGATGTTGGTGACGGCGATGACGCCGCCTGCAATGGCGCCGTTGGCATCGAAAATCGGGGCCGCCGTCAGCTCGATCCAGATGCGGGAGCCATCGCGGCGTTCGACCAGATATTCGCCTGAGATGACCGTCGCATTGGCCAGACAGCGGTTGACGGGAAATTCATCCTTATCGACCCGTACGCCGTCCGGCCGGTAGAGTGTCACCACATCCGCGAGAGACGCAGCCACGACGCTGGTGCCGAGGATCTCCTCGGCCGGGCGATTGCGGCTGATGATGACACCCGCAGCATCGCAGAATGCCAGACCGATGGGCGTACTTTCAAAGACCGCTGCCCAGCGCCGCCGCTCGGCATCCAGAGCCTCGCGGGACCGCCGCTGGTTATCGACGTCCGTGTTGGTTCCGACCCAATGAAGAATCTCGCAACTATCGTTGCGGACAGGCAGCATGCGGGTCAGGAAGTGGCGAAATCTCCCATCCGCTCCCCGCAGCGGAAAGACCATCTCAAACGGCT
>JAJXUS010000053.1 GCA_021782675.1 Acidobacteriota bacterium | reverse complement strand
TGCAGGACCCCACGTTTGGCGCGGCCTTCGATAGCGCTTCCCAGGCCGACGGGAAGCTGCTCAACAGCCATTCGATAATCGTCTTTCGCTATCAACCGGAGATGAGCGTCCATCCCGACGCGGATCTCGCACAGATGCGCTTCATGGAGATCACGGTCATCACCATCAAACCGGGCCATGATGCGGAATGGCACCAACTGGCCAAGCTGCATGACCAGGTGTACGGAAAAATTCCGGGCGTGCGCTATGCCATGTGGGAAGAGGTTTTGGGCAACGATAGCGGCGGAGAATATATTGCGACCGCGCCGATGCGCTCCCTAGAGGAGATGGATGCCATGCACGTGGCCGGGGCCAAGGCATGGAAGGCGGTGAGCGCAGACCAGAAGCAGAAGATGCGGAACCTGGAAGCTTCCTGCTTCCAATCCATCCACGCAAACTTGTATGCATTCAATCCGAAGATGAGCTACGTGCGGGATGCGTGGAAGTCGGAGTCGCCGGACTTCTGGGGCAAGCAGTAGGGGAAACGATGGCGCGGCTGCTTCGCGGGAAATGGCCGCGCTCCTCCTGTTTAGAGATCAAAACTGCCGGCGCTTGCCTGCCTGTAGTGTTGTAAGCATGCCGGCGGACGCGCAGCAAATACGGCAAGGCACAGCCCCGCATGGTGCGGAACAACTCATCCGCGCCATTGGGCCCTGGGGGTTGGGCGCGACGGCGGTCAACGGCGCCATTGGCGCGGGCATCTTTGTGCTGCCGGGCCTGGTGGCGGCGATTCTCGGGCCGGCCGCGATCGTGGCCTATCTCATCTGCGGTGTGGCGCTGGCGCTGGTGCTCACGTGTTTTGTGGAGATCGGCAGCTTCGTCCAGCGCTCCGGCGGTTCGGTCGCCTACATTGAAGAGGCGTTCGGCCCCATGGCTGGCTTTCTCGGCTGGCTGGTGTACTCGGGCGGCGTGATTCTCTCCTCGGCCGCGCTGGGAACTGTGCTGGTGGCGTCCGCGGCGGTTTCGCTCTGGCCCGCGCTGGCGCACGGGATGCCGCGCGCGGTGGCGCTGTTCGTTCTGTACGGCACACTGGCGCTGGTCAACATTCGCGGCGTGCGGCAGGGACTGCGGCTGGCTGTCACGCTGACCATCGCCAAGCTGGCGCCGCTGCTGTTTGTCATCGTGGGCGGCGCGCTCGCCATGCACTGGCAGCATCTGCGCTGGAGCGGCTGGCCGCCGATGAGCAATTTTGGCCGCGCGGCGTTGCTGCTGTTTTTTGCGTTCCAGGGGTCAGAAGACGCGCTGACGCCCAGCGGCGAGATTCGCGACCCGGCGCGCACGGTTCCCCGTGCCATCTTCGGCGCAACGACCGCGCTCATCCTGATCTATGCGAGCTTGCAGGTGGTCAGCCAGGGTGTGCTCGGCGCGGCGCTGGCGCATCAGTCGCTGGAGCCACTGGCGGCGGTGGCCCGTCATGTGGCGGGTGCGGGTGGCGGCACGCTGCTTCGGGCGGGGCTCACCCTCTCGATCTTCGGGCTGCTCTCCGGCCGTCTGCTGAATGCGCCGCGTGCGTTCTTCCGCATTGCGCGGGATGGCATGCTGCCGGCGGCGCTGGCGCGGGTCCATCCGCGCTTTCGCACGCCGGACCGGGCCATTCTTACGGTTGCGGCGCTGATGTTTCTGGCCGCCGTTACCGGGGAGTTTCGCCGTCTGGCCGTGCTTTCCAGTGTTTCGTTCCTCACCTTATATCTAGGCGTTTGCCTGGCGGCGCTGCGGCTGCGCTACACGCGGCTGAGACAGCCGGGCGCGTTTCGCGCGCCAGGCGGGCCGCTTGTGGGCGTGCTCGGCATCATGATTGTGCTATGGCTGCTGGCGCACTCCACACTGGCAGAACTGGCCACGATGACCGGCATGCTGGCTGCGGCAGCGGCATATTACGCGGGCCGCACGCGATGGCGCGGGCGCAAATTGAAGATTTGACGTTGCGCGCCTGGCTGCACATGGCATGATGGGTGCATTGTGCCCGTTGCGCCTTCTGCTGCTGAGCAATACCTGGCCGACCTGCGCGCCATCCGAAACACGGGATCGGCGACACCTGAGACGTCGTTCTATCCGGCGGTCGAAAAGCTGTTCAATGCTGCCGGGCAAGCGTTGACGCCACCCGTTCTCTTCTCGACGCAATTGCGCAATCAGGGCGCGGGCATGCCGGACGGGGGATTCTTTCCCCAACCCGGAAGGTCCCGCCGAAATCCTGGGCCGCCTCTGCTGCAGAATCCGGAACGAGGCGTGGTCGAAATTAAAGGTGCCGACCAGAACCTGGATGCGCTTGTTGAAGAGGTACAGACCAAGCGGTATCTGCGCCAGTACGGCGTAGTGCTGCTTACGAACCTGCGGGAGTTCCGGCTGCTGGAGCACAACCCGGCGGGTGCGCCGCGTCTGCGCGAGCGTTACGTCCTCGCAAACTCTGCCGACGACCTTTGGTATCGCACAAACGGCGCCCGGCATAACCAGCTTTTGCCGGATTTTCTGCAGCGGGTCATGCTGTACCGGGTTCCGCTGGCGGAGCCAAAGCAGGTGGCTTGGCTGCTGGCGTCGTATGCGCGCGAGGCGCGGGCCAGGGCGGAGGAACACGACCTGCCGTCCTTTCAGAACGTCAAGCTGGCGCTTGAAGAGTCGCTGGGCATCAAGTTCGAAGGGGAGAAGGGGGAACATTTCTTCCGTTCGACGCTGGTGCAGACGCTGTTTTACGGCATCTTTTCCGCGTGGGTCCTCTGGCGGCATTCGCCCGAAGGACGCGGGCGCGACGCGTGGTTCAACTGGAAGCTGTCCGATGATTTTCTCCGTGTGCCTATCCTGCGCAAGCTGTTTCGCGAGGTGTCGGACCGCGCGCATTTGAACACCATTCAACTTACCGAGATTCTCGATCTGGCGGGCGAAGCGCTGAACCGCGTGCGATCGACGCTCTTCGATGTTTTTCAGGGCGCGGAAGCGGTCGCGTATTTTTATGAGCCATTTCTTGAGGCGTTCGATCCGGTGCTGCGCAAGGAGCTGGGCGTCTGGTACACGCCGCGCGAGATCGTCCGCTACATGGTGGAGCGCGTTGACCATCTGCTGCGCACGGAGCTGAATCAGCCGCTGGGGCTGGCGAGCCCGGTGGTGCGGATTCTCGATCCGTGCTGCGGGACGGGGGCCTATCTGACGGCAGTGCTTGACCGCATCCACAGGACGCTGCACGAAGCCGCCGGCGACGATACGGCGCTGGTTCCGGCGGAGCTACGCAAGGCGGCGCTGGAGCGGGTGTTCGGCTTTGAGATTATGCCCGCGCCGTTTGTGATTGCGCATATGGAGGTGGCACGGCTGCTGGAGGACGCGGGCGCGCCGCTGCATGGGCGGCAACGGGCGGGGGTGTATCTGACCAATGCGCTGACTGGTTGGGAGCCTGAGGTTCATCCGCAATCTGTTCTGTCGGAGGAGTTCCGCCGCGAACGCGAGGATTCGGAACACATCAAACAGCAGGGCACAATTCTCGTCATCCTCGGCAACCCGCCCTACAACGGCTACGCAGGCATAGCGACCATCAAGGAGGAGCGCGGGCTGACAACCGCGTACCGCGCGCCGGTCGCGGGCCTTCCGGCGCCGCAGGGTCAGGGTCTGAACGATCTGTACATCCGCTTCTTTCGCATCGCGGAGCGGCGGATCGCCGGCAATCCCGACGACCAGGGAATTGTTTGTTTTATCTCAAATTATTCATGGCTGGACGGCTTATCGCATACGACCATGCGGCATCATTATGCGAATACCTTCAGCACGATATATGTGGACAACCTGCACGGCGACCGCAAGATCAGCGAATACGCGCCGGACGGGCGCACAAGCGAGACGGCATTTGCGATGCCGGGATCAAGTGCGGGCATTCGGCTTGGCACCTCTGTCACGACGCTCGTGAGGACGACCAGTCAATCCAGCGGGGCAGCCATTCGCTACCGCGATTTCGATGCCGCCCGCGCGGCAGATCGCAGAGAAGCAATGCTGGACTCTCTCAATAGTGGTTCCCCCGCATATCGCAGCCTTATGCCTGACCCAGAACTCGGGCTACCATTCAAGCCGAGGGTGGTTGGTAGCGGGTATTTCGAATGGCCGCGGCTGCCGGAGTTGTTTCCGGTGTCATTTCCGGGCGTGAAAACCAGCCGCGATGCGCTGGTAGTCGATATTGACCGAGAGAGACTCGAAACTCGGTTGAAGCAATACCTAAACGTCAAACTGACCGATCTCGAAATCGCAAACCTTATACCTTGCGCTATGCAGCCCGCTGCCCGATTCAATCCCTCGACCACCAGGAAGGCACTCCTTGCTCACGGGCCTAGCCCCATCGACGAATCAAGCTGTGATTTTCGGCCGTGGCAGGTCCTGCGATATGCCTACCGCCCGTTCGATGTGAGGTGGCTATATTGGGAACCGCGGACGAAACTTCTAGATGAGAAGCGAGCTGAGTTCGTGGGGCAGTTAATTAGCCACACGGTCTGGATCGAGGCGAGGCAGCGGGAGTCTGGGGAATCATTCTGTAGAGGCTGCATCGCTACAGGGCTCGCGGACAATTTTGGGAACGGGCTTTCCTCTTTTTTCCCTGCGATTGTTGTCGAATCGGCCGGGGCATTGTTAGAGGCTGTGGAGGTACGCCCGAATCTTACTAGCGGCGCGGAAAGCTATCTTTCACAAACTGGCGCTAAAACCGATGATCTTTTCTTCCATGCCCTGGCCGTGATGCACACGCCCGCGTATCGCCGGGAGAATGCGGGAGCGCTGCTGAGCGACTGGCCGCGGATTCCGCTGCCGGCCACGGCAGCGTTGCTGAGTGGGTCGGCGGCGCTGGGACGCAGGCTGGCAGAGCTGCTGGACGCGGAGCTGGAGTTGCATCTCGCCGGTGAATGGTCGTTCCTGGGCGCGCTGAAGATACCGCAGTATGCGGAGCTTGAGAAGGCCCTGGAGATTACTGCCGGATGGGGCAGCCGTGGACAGGGTGGCACGACGATGCCGGGCAAAGGCCGACTCGAGAGGCGGGCGTGGACCGGCGCAGAGCGGGAAAAGCTGGCCACGCTCGAAGCCTCGCAGGAGCTGACACTTGAAGCTGCGTACGCTCTGCTGGGCGAAGAGTGCGTGGATGTCTCCCTGAATGGCGAAGTGTTCTGGGCCGCCGTTCCCCTGCGTGTGTGGGAGTACACCCTCGGCGGCTATCAGGTGCTGAAGAAATGGCTGAGCTATCGGGAGGCCGCGCTGCTGGGACGGCCGTTGCGGCACGAAGAAGCCGCATATTTTTCGCAGGTAGTGCGGCGTATTACGGCGATTCTGCTGATGGGGCCACGGCTCGATGCGAGTTATCGGGCGATTCTGCCGGAGGCGACCGGCCTGGGCCGGCAACGGTGAGCCGCTACGCAATCGGTCATCCGTTTCAGCCGCCTGCGATGGTGAGCGTGTCCAGCGCGGCCTGAATCTGCCGATCGAGGTTTTCGTTGACGCGCGCCAGATCCGGAACCACGTAGCTGAGATTGACGGCGAGCAGATTTTCCTGGACGACCTGGGCGATGACGCGGCGCAGCAGACAAAACTCCCGCAGCAGGGTTTGCGCGGTGTGGCCCGGCGGCGATGTGGCGGGTTTCCCATGGTGCGTGCTCGCCAGGTCCTGCTCCGCGCCGAACTGGGCAGCGGACACGACCTCATCGAGAACCGCGCCCAGATGCTGCAGCCGCTGCGTCCGCGTCCAGGGTGCGGCAGGGCGCGCGGCGTCTTCCGCAATCCAGGCGAGCCACAGCTCCTGAATGCGGACGCGCTGCTCCTGAAGCACCACGGCCACCCGCTTGGGCGACGGAAACTGCCGCCGGCCGGGAGGCGCGGCCAGCTTGCTTTCAATCGCAGTCAGCAGTGCGGGAATGTTCGCGGGCTTAACGATGTAGTCGTCTACCTGCTGACGGATGGCTTCAAGCGCTGTCTCAAACGCAGGGTAGCCGGTGAGAATGATGGTGAGCGCGTGGGGCTGCGTGCGCCGCATGGCACTGACTACGGTGAGGCCGTCGCCAGGGTTGCCGACATTCAGATCCGACAGCAGAACATCGAAAGGCTCGGTGGTAATCTTCTGCAGCGCCTCCGGGACAGAGGCTGCCGTGGTTACGCGGAAGCCGTGGCTGCTGAGGATTGCAGACATGGTGGTGCGGATGATCTCTTCGTCATCCACGCAGAGCAGCCGCCGTTCCATGTTGGGCCTACCGTTTCCGATCGTAGCGCGCGCAGGTCTATTGGTGCTGCATAAAATCCAGCGCGCGAATGAGGTAGCTCTTCATCTCTTTGCGCGATACGACGGCGTCCAGCATGCCGTGCTCCAGCAGAAACTCCGAGCGCTGGAACCCTTCGGGCAGCTTCTGCCGGATGGTCTGTTCAATGACACGCGGGCCGGCGAAGCCGATCAGTGCGCCCGGCTCGGCCACGTTCAGGTCACCCAGCATGGCGAAGCTGGCGGTGACGCCCCCGGTGGTCGGGTCGGTGAGCACAGAGATGTACGGCACCTTGGCGTCGTCCAGTTGCGCGAGCCCGGCGGAGATCTTCGCGAGTTGCATCAGGCTGACAATGCCTTCCATCATGCGAGCGCCGCCGGAGGCCGCCACGATGATGAGCGGATGTTTGCTTTCGAGCGAGCGGTCCACCGCGCGGGCGATGGTTTCGCCCACCACCGCGCCCATGCTGCCGCCGATGAAGGAATACTCCATGACGCTGAGCACGACTGGATGGTGTCCGAGAAGGCCGGTTGCATTCAGAATTGCATCGTCAAGGCCGGTGTCGTCCTGCGCCTTCTTCAGGCGAGCCATATAAGGCTTGAGATCGACAAAGTTGAGCGGATCGGTGGAGCGCAGGCCGCCGTCTACCAGCGTGTAGCCGGGCTCGAGCAGGCTCTCAATCCGTGCGTGCGCGGACATCTTGAAGTGCTTGCCGCACTTCGGGCAGACGTTCTGGTTGGCCTCCATGTCCGCCTTCCAGATGGTCTGGCCGCAGCCGTCGCACTTGGTCCAAAGCCCCTCGGTGCGGACCCGCTTCTCCGCGCCGGCCTCAATCTCCGTCTCATTCCGCTTGAACCAGGACATTTCGCTTCCCTATCGCACTAATATTCGATGCCGCGCTGCGCCAGAATGCCCTTCTGGTAGGCGTGTTTCACTTCCCGCATCTCGGTGACGGTATCGGCCAGCTCCACCAGCACGGGGTGCGCGTTGCGCCCGGTCAGAATCACGTGCACCATCTCCGGCTTCTCCCGCAGCGTCGCGGCTACTTTTTCGGGGTCCAGCATTTTGTAGCCGATGGCGTAGTTAATCTCGTCCAGCACCACCATATCCCACTCGCCCGACAGAATGGCCGTGCGCGCCTCGTCCCACGCCTCCTCCACCATGCGGATGTCCTCGGGGTCCGTCTCCGCGCCGCCGACCTTCACAAAGCCGCGGCCCATCTGCTTCATGACCCAGCGGCCGCCGAAGGCTTCCACGGCAGCCAGTTCTCCGTAGTGCCAGGAGCCTTTCAGAAACTGGAGCAGGAGCACGCGCATGCCGTTGCCTACCGCACGCAGCGCTGTGCCCATAGCCGCCGTGGTCTTGCCCTTGCCCGGGCCGGTGTTAATCAGGATCAGTCCGCGTCGCGCTTCCATCCGTCTTCCGCCGTTGCCTTTGTTGTTCTTGCTGTCATTCCCGCAGGGAATCTGCTGCTGCTGTTGCGCACGACCGTCAGCCGTGCCCCAGATGGTAGGGATGACCTTCGATGATTGTAAAGGCTCGGTATATCTGCTCCGCCAACACGACCGCGGCGAGCTGATGGGGCAGCGTCATCGGCCCCAGGCTCAGCAGCAGGTCCGCCTGGTTTCGGGCGGCCTCGGACCAACCGCTGGCCGGTCCCACGCAAAAGCTGATGGTGCCGGCGCCCTGGTCCCGCTGCCGGCCAAGCCAGGCGGCAAAGGCATCACTGCTCATCGAGCGGCCCCGGCTGTCGAGCAGAACCAGCAGCCGGCGGCCACGGCCGACAGATGCTTCCCCAGCGAGAAGTTTTTCTTCCGAGGCAGAGCTGACCGCGGCGAACCCGGCGGAATGGGCAATGCGCCCGCCGTACTCCTGGACCAGCGCATCGGCGGGAGAGCCCTTCGCAGAGCGGCTACGCACGGTCGCCAGACGAATGTCCATGCCTTCCACTTTATAGGCTGCCCGGGCAACCTTTTCCGGATGGCTCTCCGATATACAGAATTTTGTATTTATCCTCCTGTAATGCGTACAGAGATCGCATCGTCTCTCCGCAAAATCGACCTAAGATATTGAGAACATTGACAGTAGAAACTTGGCTATTCGATTGCTTGTAAGGCCCCGTTGCGCTCGGCGTGCGTCAAAGCGCTTTCCGGGATTTTGCAAAGTAAGGGCAAAGCCGGTTTCTGGTGGGCGCAGCAGGGAGCTTGAACGCGTGACGATCTTCGGCAGGAACAAAACTCAGGGGGATGCAATGCAACGTTTCCGAAATGGATGGGCCCGCACCGCTGTGGCCTTGGGGATGATCTTCAGCGTGGGGGCGGCCATTGAGATTTCAACGCCTGCCGCATTCGCGCAAACGGCCGTTACCGGATCGATTAACGGTACTGTGGTGGACTCCACCGGCGCGGTTGTTCCAAACGCCGCCGTCACGCTGAAAGACACCGCAACCGGTGCAGTCACTAACCTGACCACGAACGCGGAAGGCCGCTTTACCGCGCCGTTCCTCAAGCCGGACCTGTTCGCGGTCTCCGCCACGGCGCCTGGTCTGCAATCGACGACCACGACGATCCAGGTACTGACCGGCCAAGCCACGCCAGCCAGTCTCACTCTCACCCCGACCGCGAGCAATCAAACGGTTCAAGTGAGCGCGAACCAAGCGCAACTAGTCGACACGCAGTCTGCCAACCTGACCACAACTTTCACAACGCAGCAGTTTGAGAACCTGCCAATGCCGGGTGGCGACATTACAACGATCGCGTACACGCTGCCGGGCGTGGTCGTGAACGCCGGCGGTGCCTACGGAAATTTTAGTTCTGACGGCTTGCCAGGTATTTCGAATCTCGTCATCATCAACGGTGCAGACGACAACGATCCCTTTCTGAACCTTAACAATTCAGGCTCGTCCAACCTTACCCTCGGCCAGTATGAGATCGCGCAGGCCGCAGTGATTCA